>NZ_JBFTLX010000073.1:0-34048 GCF_056396665.1 Cupriavidus sp. 05T313
TCCGGAAACGTCGCACGATATCAGAGGAGTACTGGCCTTCTTTACGCCCGTCGTGTCTCGCGATGGTCAAGGCGATGTTCCTAAACTCGCTCTTGCCGAAACCGCGACAAACACCCCTCGCCAAACCTCAAAATTGGCGGGACGTAACATATACCTTGCCCTTGGACCATTCCGCTGTCTGCAGCGCTTTCACATGCTCCTTATCCAGGCTATTGTCGTTGAAAGCCGCCCAGAACTCGCGGCCATCGGCATCGTACCGGACCTTGATCTTTATCTCATCGTCTTTACTTGTATCGACGTTGAGAATCCGGTAGTTCCCATTTAGCTGGATCTCGTCGGCAGCGGCCCGTCGAACCGCGACGACGTCTCGGGCATCGTCGTTCTTTAGCAACACTCCATTGAGGTCGATGGTATCCGCATCGGAAATACCTCGGAGCAAGCTCACAGTCGCACTTTGCGCGTCATCAACGACAAGGGCAAAGCGCTGGTCCGAGGCAACTGCCTTCCCGAAGGCCGAGATAGCCTCTTCCTCCTCGCCGGTGATGGGGACCAGTTGGTCCGCCTCAACATCAGTGGTGCTGATCTTCGCCTGTGAGTTCAGGTATGCCTTCGACATCGAAGTGGCAGCCCAGAGACTTGCCCCCACGATGCCAAAGATCACACGCTTTTGCGGTGCCTGCTTTCCGGCTAGGTCGGTGACGAGTTTCTGAGCGAACTCGGAAAGGTCGACCTCAATGATCGAACTTCCCTGCTTTACCTTCGCCTTGAACTCGAGTTCTTTCCGCTCGGCATCCTTAAGGTGGCGGGCGTCCGGTTGGTCAAGGACTAAGTTGGCGTAGGTGCGATTCACACCATGCTGAACATTCAGCAACCCCTCCATGAGGCTTGGGGTGATCGTGCTGTCGTAGCCCTCTCCCTTCAAGGTGATCTGAATCTTCGGCCAGTCCTTAAACACGACATTGGCGTTGTCACCGAGTTGGTCTTCGAGGGCACGCTTTAGAAGCATCAGCGCGTCTTTTTCGTTACCTACGACGATTTCAGGCAAGTGCACCCCCTAGGTCGGCCACGTGACAACGCAGAACGCGGCGAATCTTGGATGACATCCAAGATGTGCCCGCCGCGCGCTGAGCCACACATGAGAAAAGCCCACGTAACCGATTGATTACGTGGGCTCTAATTTGGTCGGGGCGAGAGGATTTGAACCTCCGACCACCTGCACCCCATGCAGGTACGCTACCAGGCTGCGCTACGCCCCGAAAGAAAAAGATTATATCAGACGCTTTTCAATATTGGCTAGTCCTTGCTGCACTTTTTATTCGTGCTTCGCGATCTGCTGAAGCTGCGCGAGCAAGTGCTGGATTTCCACGAGTTCGTTGCGCAGATTGTTCAGGTCGAGCGAGAAAACCGGTGCTTCATCCGCAGCCGCTGCAGCAAGCGCTTGCTCGTCCTCCGCGGACGCATGGCTGTGCTGGCGCCCTTCGTCGAGGCGATTGCGGGCGCCATTGATCGTAAAGCCCTGCTCATAAAGCAGGTCGCGGATGCGTCGGATCAGCAGGACTTCATGATGCTGGTAGTAGCGCCGGTTACCACGCCGCTTGACGGGCTTGAGCTGCGTGAACTCCTGCTCCCAGTAGCGCAGCACATGCGGCTTGACGGCGCAAAGCTCGCTGACTTCGCCAATGGTGAAGTAGCGTTTGGCGGGAATCGGCGGCAACAAGATGCGTTCGCTGGATCTTTCCGACATACGGTCAATGGGCGGGCTTCAGGCCGTACCGGGAGAGGTTGTGGTGTCCGCGCGGGATAGCGCGCGGACAAACGAGACAAGCAGGATAACGAGTGCTCGCGCTACTGGCAAACGATCAGCCGGCCACCGCCACCAGGCCGGCCCGCTCTTCCACCAGACCCTTGAGCTTCTGGCTGGCATGGAAGGTCACCACGCGTCGTGCCGTGATGGGAATGATCTCGCCGGTCTTGGGATTGCGGCCGGGACGCTGAGGCTTGTCGCGCAACTGGAAATTACCGAAGCCGGAGAGCTTGACGCTGTCGCCATGCTCCAGCGCTTCGCGGATCACGTCGAAGAAGGCTTCGACCATATCCTTGGATTCGCGCTTGTTGAGACCGACCTGGTCGAACAGCATTTCGGCGAGCTCGGCCTTGGTCAGGGTCGGCACCTCGGCAACGCGGGCGTCGGACGTCTCGTCATCATGGGAGGCTGCCTGCCGGTCGCCTGCCCCGCCCATTGCTGCGGCCATGAGATACGCTTGTCGATCGTTCATTGTCATTCAGTGTGGCGATCCGCCCGGATGCGGAAGTCCGGGCGCTCCATTGTCATGTCAGCTGGTGGATCAGCCGCGCATCCGCGCCTGGAATGCAGCGCTGGCGGCTTCGACCATGCAACGTACCGCGCTATCGACGGTTTCGTCCTGGAGGGTCGCCCCAGTATCTTGCAAGGTCACGCGGAACGCAAGGCTTTTCTCGTCTGCGCCAATGGCTGCCGAAGCCGCCTTCGGACGGAACTCGTCGAACAGCACCAGGCTCTGGCAATAGCGGGCGGAGCCTTGTTTTTCCAGGGCTTCGCGCATGGCGTCCAGCAGGTCCTGCACGCGCACCGACTGCTTCACCACCAGTGCCAGGTCGCGTACGGCGGCCGGGAACTTGGAGATTTCGGTGTAGCCGGGCAGGCCTACTTCACGCAGTGCCTGCAGGTCCAGCTCGAACACAACCGGCGCTTGCGTCAGTTCGTACTCCTGCAGCCAGCGCGGATGCAGTTCGCCGATCACGCCGGCCACCTTGCCGTCGATCACGACTTGCGCGGCGCGGCCTGGGTGCAGCGCGGGATGCGATACCGGCTCGAAGCGCGCGACGCGCGGGAACAGCAAGGCTTCGACATCGCCCTTGACGTCGAAGAAGTCCACCGGGCGGGTGGCGATGCCCCACTGCTCCTCGAAGGCCGGGCCGTAGGCAATGCCGCCGGCAACCATCGGCTGGCGATAGCCGGCCACCGTCAGGCCGCCATCGGCAACCGAGGCGTCGCGATGGAACACGCGGCCCACTTCGAACATCCGCACGCGCGATGCCTTGCGGTTGAGGTTGTAGCGCACCTTGTCGAGCAGGCCGCCGATCAGCGTGGAACGCATCACCGCCAGCTGGCTGGCGATCGGGTTCAGCAGGCGGATCGGGTTGTCGTTGCTGGCAAAGTCGCGCTCCCACTTCTCTTCGACGAAGGCGAAGTTGATCACCTCCTGGTAGTCGCGCGCGGCAATTGCGTGGCGCACGACATGGGTCGAGCGGCGTGCTTCGTCGGTCGGGCGCATCTCGCTTTCGGCGATCGGCGGACGTGCCGGGATACGTTCGAAGCCGTAGATGCGGGCCACTTCCTCGATCAGGTCTTCCTCGATCTCGATGTCGAAGCGATAGCTCGGCGGAGTGACCACGAACACTTCGCCGTCCGCACCCTGCTCGCGGGTGAACGGCAGCTGCAGACGCAGAAACACGTCGGCGATGACCGCGGGCGACAGCTCGATGCCGAGCACGCGCTCGGCGCGCGCCACACGTAGGCGCACCGGCTTGCGCTGCGGCAGGTTGACAACCTGGTCGTCGACCGGGCCGGCCTGGCCGCCGCAGATCTCGAGGATCAGCGCGCTGATGCGCTCGATATGCTCGACCGTGGTGGCGTAGTCCACGCCACGCTCGAAGCGATGCCCGGCATCGGTCGAGAAGTTGAAGCGGCGCGAGCGGCCCTGGATCGCTTCCGGCCACCAAAAGGCGGCTTCCAGGTAGATGTTGGTGGTGTCCAGCGTGACGGCGGTGCTGTCGCCGCCCATGATGCCCGCCAGGCTCTCGATCTCCTTGTCGTCAGCGATCACGCCAACCTGCTCGTCGAGCTCGACAGTATTGCCGTTGAGCAGCTTGAGCTGTTCGCCCTTGCGGCCCCAGCGCACATCCAGGCCGCCGTGGATCTTGTCCAGGTCGAACACATGGGAGGGACGGCCAAGTTCAAGCATCACGTAGTTCGAGATGTCGACCAGCGCGGAGATGCTGCGTTGCCCAGCCCGCTCCAGGCGCTGCACCATCCACGCCGGCGTGGCCGCGTGCGCGTTCACGCCGCGGATGACGCGGCCAGAGAAGCGCCCGCACAGGTCGGGCGCCGACACCTTGACCGGAAGCTTGTCGCTCAGCGTCACCGCTACCGGCTTCATGTCGGGCAGCCGGAGCTCGGCACCGGTCAGCGCGGCAACTTCACGTGCCACGCCGTGGATCGACAGGCAGTCTGCCTTGTTGGGCGTCAGCTTGATCACGAAGACCTGGTCATCAAGATCCAGATACTCGCGGATGTCCTGGCCGATCTTCGCATCTTCGGGCAGCAGCATCAGGCCGCCATGTTCTTCCGACAGCTTGAGTTCGCGCGCCGAGCACAGCATGCCGAAGCTATCGACGCCACGCAGTTTGCCGACCTTGATTTCAAACGGCTTGCCACCCGTCTCCGACGGCGGCAGCACTGCGCCAACCAGCGCGCACGGCACCAGGATGCCGGGCGCGACGTTGGGCGCGCCGCAGACGATCTGCAGGTTCTCGCCGGTGCCGGCATCGACCTGGCAAACGTTGAGACGGTCCGCGTTGGGATGGCGCTCGGTGGAAAGCACGCGCGCCACCACCACCTTGTTGAAAGGCGGCGCGACCGGGCCGACCTCTTCCACTTCCAGCCCGGCCATGGTCAGGCTGTGCGAGAGCGCATCGGTGGAAATCTTGTCGGGATTGACGAAACTGCGAAGCCAGGATTCCGAGAATTGCATGGCGCTTCTGATCCGGTAAGTATTCTGTTCTGTGGTGTCGGTGACGATGTGCTCGGGCGCGGCGGGCGCCTCAGGCGAACTGGCGCAGGAAACGCGCGTCGCCTTCGAAGAACAGGCGCAGGTCGTTGATGCCGTAGCGGAGCATGGTCAGGCGTTCGAGGCCCGAACCGAAGGCGAAGCCGATGTAGCGCTCCGGGTCCAGGCCCATATTGCGCAGCACATTGGGATGCACCTGGCCCGAGCCCGAAATCTCCAGCCACTTGCCGTTGCCGAAGGCCATGTCGATTTCCGCCGACGGCTCCGTGAACGGGAAGTACGAGGGGCGGAAACGCACCTGGATGTCGTCGCGCTCGAAGAACTTGCGCAGGAAGTCGGTGTACACGCCCTTGAGGTCGGCAAAGCTCACGTCCTCGCCGATCCACAGGCCTTCGACCTGGTTGAACATCGGCGAGTGCGTGGCATCGCTGTCGACGCGGTAAGTACGGCCCGGGCAGATCACCTTGATCGGCGGCATCTCGCGGCCCTTGTACTTCTCCACGTGCATGCGCGCGTAGCGCACCTGCATCGGGCTGGTGTGGGTACGCAGCAGCAGCAACTTGCCTTCGCTGTCGCGGCCGTCCACATAGAACGTATCCTGCATTGAACGGGCCGGATGGTTGTCCGGGTTGTTCAACGCGGTGAAGTTCATCCAGTCGGTTTCGATCTCGGGACCATCGGCCACGTCGAAGCCAACCGAGCCGAAGATCTGCTCCACCCGCTCCCATGTGCGCATCACCGGATGCAGGCTGCCGCGGGCAACCGCCCTGCCGGGCAGCGTCACATCGATGGCTTCTGCAGCCAGCCGCGCGTTCATCAGCGCATCGGCCAGTGCCTGGCGGCGTGCCTGCAGCGCGGCCTCGACCTGCTGCTTGGCCTGGTTGATGCGCGCGCCTTCGCTCTTGCGGGTTTCCGGGTCAAGCTTGCCGAGGCTCTTGAGCAGTTCGGTGAGCGCGCCGGTCTTGCCGAGAAAGCGGGCTTTTTCGTTTTCCAGCGTGGCGTTATCGTTGGCTGCGGCGAAGGCGGCCTGGGCGTCGGCGACGATTTGATCCGGATCCAGAGACATGGCGGCGGTCGGCGATAAATTTGGCGTCCGGGTCACGCAGGGCCCGGGCGTGGGTTGGCACTAGGTGCGATGTGGGTGCAGAGTCCGTGCGGCACCGGGGGCGGCGCGGGCTTCGTTTCGGATGTCGTCTTGCGGCGTGCGGTGGCACGATGCAAAACGGCATTCGAAATAAAAACGGGGCTCGGTGAGGAGCCCCGTTTCTGCAGGTCCGGCTGAATCGCCGCTGCAGCGACGGGCGCTGCTCGGGCAAATTCGGCGGAAATGCTGTCGACCTTGCGGTCGGTGCTTGCGCCCGGGGCGCCGCGCCAGGAACTAGCGCGGCATCCCGGAGCCGGCATCAGGCAACGGTGGCTTTCACCTGGTTGAGGATGGCGGCAAAGGCAGGCTTGTCATGAATAGCCATGTCCGACAGCACCTTGCGGTCCAGCTCAATCGAGGCCCTCTTCAGACCATTCATGAACACGCTGTAGGTCATGCCATGCTCACGCGAAGCAGCATTGATACGCGCAATCCAGAGAGCGCGGAACACGCGCTTCTTGTTGCGGCGATCGCGGTATGCGTACTGACCAGCGCGCATGACCGCCTGCTTGGCGATACGGTAGACGTTATTGCGGCGGCCGCGGAAACCCTTGGCAGCGACGATGACTTTCTTATGGCGGGCCCGTGCAGTGACCCCACGTTTTACTCGAGGCATGAAATGCTCCTTTCGTTTTCGTTAGGGTTATGCGTAAGGCATCATTGCGCGAACGGACTTCAGGTTCGTCTCATGGACGTCCTGGGTGCCGCGCAGTTGACGCTTGTTCTTGGTGGTCTTCTTGGTCAAGATGTGACGCTTGAAGGCCTGGCCACGCTTGAACGAACCATTCGGACGCGCAGTAAAGCGCTTGGAAGCGCTTTTCTTGGTCTTCATCTTCGGCATGAAAAACTCCAGCTTCTATGACATGCATGCAGGTGGCCAGCTGGCGCCAGCACTTGCAAAACCCGCATCCACTTATTGTTGCGCGATGCCGCGGAGGCACCTGCGCCGCTTTCGCACGACACCGCGCCCGGAGGAATCCCCTCCGGGCCGCGGCGGCGCGCAAAAATCTTACTTCTTCTTCTTGGGAGACAGCACCATCACCATCTGGCGGCCTTCCATCTTCGGCATCTGCTCGACCTCTTGCCGTAATCCATGATACGGGCAACCGGCGGCACCGCTGTCGGAGCGATTTCCACCAGGTCCAAGTCCTTATCCTCAGCCAGGCGAAGCGCGTCCATGAACTTGACGATGCCGAGCTGCTCATTATCAACCCCGACCAGGCGCAATTCGGGTGCGCTGATTTCGCGATTGATGCGATGACCTTTGTCTGTAGCGATGTTGCGTTACCTCAAGAAGACAAAAAACAAGCCGTGCTCATCCCATCAGGCTTTGCTGGAAACGTCCTGTTGCAGACGCTCCACAAACGCGGAGACGGGCATGACACCCAGATCCACGTTGCCACGGGCACGCACGGCCACTTGACTGGCATCCCGCTCCTTGTCGCCCACTACCAGCAGGTAGGGAATCTTCTGAAGGGAATGCTCGCGGATTTTATACGTAATTTTCTCGTTACGCAAATCCGCCTTTGCCCTAAATCCTTGTTTTTGCAGAAGTTGCACGACGTTTTCAGCATATTCCGCCTGGGAATCGGCAATATTCAGCACCACGACCTGCTCCGGTGCCAGCCAGGCGGGCAGCGCGCCGGCATGATTCTCCAGCAGGATGCCCAGGAAGCGCTCGAAAGAGCCCAGGATAGCCCGATGCAGCATCACCGGACGCTTGCGCGAGTTATCCTCCGAAACGTACTCGGCGTCCAGGCGCTCCGGCAGCACCAGGTCCAGTTGCAGCGTGCCGCATTGCCAGGAACGGCCGATTGCGTCCTTGATATGGTATTCCACCTTGGGACCGTAGAAGGCGCCCTCGCCCGGCAGTTCTTCCCACTCCACGCCGCAGGCGCGCAGCGCCAGCCGCAGGCCTTCCTCGGCATGGTCCCAGACCTCGTCCGAACCGGCGCGCTGATCAGGACGCAGCGAAAGCTTGACCGCGATGTCCTTGAAGCCGAAATCGTCGTACACGGAGAATGCCAGTTCGTTGAACGCCTTCGCCTCCGCCACGATCTGCTCTTCCGTGCAGAAAATGTGCGCATCATCCTGCACAAAACCGCGTACGCGCATCAGGCCATGCAGTGCGCCCGAGGGCTCATTGCGATGGCAGGCACCGAACTCGGCGAGACGCAGCGGCAGGTCGCGATAGGAGCGCAGGCCATGGTTGAAGATCTGCACATGGCCGGGGCAGTTCATCGGCTTGATCGCGTAGTCGCGCTTTTCCGACTCCGTGACAAACATGTTCTCCTTGTAGTTCTGCCAGTGACCTGACTTTTCCCACAGCGAACGATCCATCACTTGCGGCGTACGTACCTCTTCATAGCCAGCCTGCGTCAGGCGGCCACGCATGTACTGCTCCACCGCCTGCCAAACCTGCCAGCCCTTGGGATGCCAGAACACCATGCCAGGCGCTTCCTCCTGCAGGTGGAACAGGTCAAGCAGCTTGCCCAGCTTGCGGTGGTCGCGCTTCTCGGCCTCCTCCAGCATGTGCAGGTAGGCTTCCTGATCTTCCTTCTTGGCCCAGGCCGTGCCGTAGATGCGCTGGAGCATCTCGTTCTTGGCGTCGCCGCGCCAGTAGGCGCCGGCCACCTTCATCAGCTTGAAGACCTTGAGCTTGCCCGTGGACGGCACGTGCGGACCACGGCAGAGGTCGACGAACTTGCCTTCGCGGTACAGGCCGATCTCCTGATCCTGCGGAATCGAGGCAATGATCTCGGCCTTGTACTYCTCGCCCATCGACTCGAACAGCTGCACGGCTTCGTCGCGGCTCCAGACCTCGCGCGTCACCTTCTCGTCCTTCTTGGCAAGCTCGGCCATCTTCTTTTCGATGGCAACCAGATCCTCGGGCGTGAAGGGGCGCTTGTAGGCGAAGTCGTAATAGAAGCCGTTCTCGATCACCGGGCCGATCGTCACCTGCGCCTCGGGATACAACTCCTTGACGGCGTAGGCCAGCAAGTGCGCCGTCGAGTGACGGATCACGTCGACGCCGTCGGCATCCTTGTCCGTGACAATGGCCAGGCTAGCATCGCGATCGATCAGATGGCTCRTATCGACCATCTGGCCGTCCACCTTCCCGGCCAGAGCGGCCTTGGCCAGGCCCGAGCCAATGCTCTGCGCCACTTCGGCAACCGTCACCGGGCCGGGAAATTCGCGGCGGGAACCATCCGGCAGCGTGATTGCGATCATCTTGCACCTCATCAGGAATCCACCCGCCGGGGCAATGCCTCCGGCAAGCGAATGAAAAGCATCTTATAGCGCCGGGCACATGCGACAGGCATGGACCATGCAGCGGGGATTTCACTCGGTTGCACTTACCGGCGACCGAGCAGGATATCAGGGAGCCAAGAAGCGACAGACGAAAAAAAAACGCAGCCAAGGCTGCGTTGTTTTTCGATTTAACCCCAATCCACCGGGTCCGAAGGCGCACCTCGACTACTGTCGCTAATTAGCGGTAGTAGTTCGCTGTGTCTTGAACATGGCGCCTTTTCCGTTCCAGGTTGTCGGGGTTGAACCGGACTGCTTCGGTACTGCTTGCTACTTCTTACTGCTATGCGTTGGTAGGCTCGATTGGACTCGAACCAACGACCCCCACCATGTCAAGGTGGTGCTCTAACCAGCTGAGCTACGAGCCTATGGCACTACTTGAACTTCACTGCACTACTCTTACTACTTATGCGTTGGTAGGCTCGATTGGACTCGAACCAACGACCCCCACCATGTCAAGGTGGTGCTCTAACCAGCTGAGCTACGAGCCTGCGGAGAACGAAAGTATAGCATCACTTTCTTTTCGCCTGCAAGACCCCCACCACATCTTCTATCAATCCGAGTGCGCGCTGCAGTTGCGTGGCCTCCGAAACCTCGGCGGTGAACTGCATCCGGGCAACGCCTTTGCTCGATAGCGTCTTCACGCCGGTGACGTTGATCTTCTCGCGCGACAGCACTTCCGAGATGTCGCGCAGCAGCCCTTGCCGGTCGATCGCCTCCACGTGAATGTCCACCGGATACACCGCATCGCTCTTCTTGCCCCACTCGGTCTGGATCACGCGCTCAGGCGCGCGCGCCGAAAGCTGGCCGAAGGTGTGGCAGGTGCGGCGATGGATGGAAACACCGCGCCCGCGCGTGACGAAGCCCACGATCTCGTCCGGCGGCGCCGGCTTGCAGCACTTGGACATCTGCGTCATCAGCGAATCCACGCCCACCACCAGCACGCCGCTCTTGGCGCCGCGCGCCACGCTGGTSGCGCGGCTCTTCTTGGTGACKGCCTCTTCTTCGCTCTGCACCACCGCGGCCTCGCCTTCGGGGTGCCGCAGCGCCTGCTCCACGTGGCGCAGGCTGAATTCATCCTTGGCGACCGCGGCGAACAGGTCGTCCGGCATCTTGAAGCCGAGCCGCGTAGCGAGGTCATCCAGGTTGACGGCGGTCTTGCCCTCGCGCTGCAGGGTCTTGTCGATCAGCGCGCGGCCTTGCGACATGGTCTCCTGCGAATCGAGCGCATTGAACCAGGCGCGTACCTTGGCCCGCGCGCGCGGGCTGGCCAGGTAGCCCAGCTCCGCATTGAGCCAGTCTCGCGACGGCCCGCCCTGCTTGACAGCGATGATATCCACCGTCTGGCCGTTCTTGAGCGGCGTGTTCAGCGGCACCATGGTGCCGTCCACGCGCGCGCCGCGGCAGCGATGGCCAAGATCGGTGTGCAGGTAATACGCAAAATCCACTGGCGTGGCGCCTTGCGGCAAGGCCACCACGCGCGCCTGCGGCGTCAGTACATAGATGTGGTCGTCGATGGCCGCATGCTTGAGCTGCTCCCATGGCGACTCGTCGTGCGCCACGGAATGATCGGCATCGTCCTTCCAGGCCAGCAACTGGCGCAACCAGGCAATCTTCTCGTCGTAGCGCTCACTGGCCGAGAACTGCCCGCTGTAACCCTTGGCGCCGGCCTCCTTGTAGCGCCAGTGCGCGGCCACGCCGTACTCGGCGAAGTGATGCATTTCCTGGGTGCGGATCTGCACCTCGAAGGCGCGCCCGTCGTCGCCGATCACCACCGTGTGCAGCGACTTGTAGCCGTTCGACTTCGGCCGGGAAATATAGTCATCGAACTCGCGCGGGATCGGCTGCCAGATATGGTGCACGATGCCCAGCACGGTGTAGCAATCCTTGATGTCGTCGACGATCACGCGGAAGGCGCGCACATCATAGAGATCGGCAAAGTCGAGTTCCTTGCCGCGCATCTTCTTCCAGATGCTGTAGATATGCTTGGGGCGGCCGGTCACTTCCGCGCGGATGTCCGCCGCAGCCAGCTCGGACTGGAGCCGCGCGATGGCGCTCGCGATATAGCCTTCGCGCTCGATCCGTTTTTCATCAAGCAGGCGCGCGATGCGCTTGTAGGTGTCAGGCTGCTCGAAGCGGAAGGCCAGGTCTTCCAGCTCCCACTTCATCTGCCAGATCCCGAGCCGGTTGGCCAGYGGCGCGTAGATGTCCAGCGTTTCGCGCGCGACACCGGGCAACGGCTGCGCCTTAGCCTGCGCCAGCCAGCGCAGCGTCTGCAGGCGCGAGGCCAGCCGCACCAGCACCACGCGGATGTCCTGCGCGAAGGCCAGCAGCATCTTGCGCAGCGCTTCCACCTGCTCCTGCCGCGCGGCGATTTCGTCCTTGGTGGTTTCGGGCGCGCCGCTGTGGCCCACCGCGATCGCACCGATACGCAACAACTGCCTCACGCCCTTGACGAGCCTCGCGACCTCCTCGCCAAACAGCGGCTCGATTTCCACCTCGCTGCCGGGCACGAACGCCGCCAGCGCAAACAGGCAGGCCGCGGCGCGCGCGGCATCGTCGACGCGCAGCCCGTCGAGRATGCGCAGCATSCCCTCGGCRTGMGAGARSACGGTYTCGCCGGTGGGCAGCATCGCCTCGCTGCCACGCTCGCGCACGAAATCCAGGGCGCGCTCCACCAGCCCGGAATCGGGCGTGCCGGCAATCTGCCCGGTCAGGTCAGTCGACGTCACCATCTCGCTGCCCCAACCTCACTTGAGCGCGGCGGTAACCACCACTTCGATCAGGTATTGCGGATTGGCCAGGCGCGCCTCCACCGTGGCGCGCGGGGGCGTATTGCCCTGCACCACCCATTCATCCCAGACCTCGTTCATGATGCCGATCTGGTCGATGTCGGTGAGAAATATCTGGCACGACAGGATCCGGCTCTTGTCGCTGCCGGCTTCGTTCAGGAGACGCTCGATGTGGCCCAGCACCTCACGGGTCTGGCCGCGCAGATCCGCGCCGGGATCGACCTCCGGCACCTGGCCGGCGAGGTAGACCACGCCGTTGTAGATCGCGTATTCGGACAGGCGCTTGCCCACATGGGCGCGCTTCAGTTCACTGGTACTCATGGCAATACTCTAGTTGTCGGTAAGACTTCAAACATCGGATCCGGGCCGCGGCCGCCTTCAGGCCGCGCCCAGGAAAAATTGCTTGGCAATGGCCACTTGCGCGGGGTCGATGAACGTCGGGGCGTGCCCGACGTCCGGCACCTCCACCGCGCTCACGTCGCGTCCGCGCGAGACCATTTCCGCCACCGTCTCGCGCGTCAGCAAATCGGACTGCGCGCCGCGCACCACCAGCGTCGGCGCCTGGATGGCCTCGAACATGTGCCACAGCGCCGCTTCGCCGGCAGTCACCTGCTCGGGCGTGGTCTCGCGAAACGGCAGCGCCATCGCCGGATCGTAATGCAAACCCCATTCCAGGCCTTCCACGCCCTGCACCGGCTTGAGAATGGCGCCGTTAAGCTCGCGCCACTGCTCGGGTGTGTGACGGCCAAAGGACGCGCTGATGGTCTGCAGGTAGGCCAGGCCTTCCTCGAAGGTCTTGAAGCGCACCGGCAGGCCCAGGTAGGCGCCGATCCGCTCCACCGCCGAGGCGGCGATGCGCGGGCCCACGTCGTTGAGCAGCAGCTTGCGCACCGGCGTCTTGGGCAACCCCGCCAGCCCCATGCCGATCAGGCCGCCCATCGAGGTACCGAACCAGTCGACCTGCTCCACATTGAGCCGGGCGATCAGGGTGACCATATCCGAGACGTACTGCGGCACCACATAGCGGCGCGGGTCCGCCAGCCAGTCCGAACGGCCACGCCCGACCACGTCTGGGCACACCACGCGGTACTCGCCGCACAGCGCGGCGGCGACGGTGTCGAAGTCGCGGCCGGTGCGGGTCAGGCCATGCACGCACATCAGCACCCTGGGATTGGTGGGGTCGCCCCACTCGTGATAGGCCATGCGGTGAAGACCCGCCGGGCTGATGCACTGAACGAAGCCGAGGCGCGGGCTGACTGACATCTGAACTCCCTGGCAAGACGGTAGCAAGAACGGCACCGCCAACAGGCGGCGCCCAGGTTAAGCAAAGCTGGATTGTACGCTGCAGCAGTTACAATGCCACAGCATCCGGGTTCGCGCCGCCATGCCTTTGCCGCTGGCGGACGACAGCCTGTTCACGCAGTCCAATTCCAACATCAAAATCTCCCGACGGAGGGCAAAACATGCTCAAAGGCAAGACGGCGCTAGTCACGGGTTCCACCAGCGGTATTGGTCTCGGCATCGCGCAGGCACTCGCCGCGCAGGGCGCCAACATCATCGTCAATGGCTTCGGCGACGCCGACGGCGCCAAGCGCGAGATCGCGCAGTCCGGCGCGGGCATCCGCGTTGGCTACCACGGCGCGGACATGAGCAAGTCCGCGGAGATCGAGGACATGATGCGCTATGCCGAAACGGAATTCGGCGGCGCCGATATCCTCGTCAATAACGCCGGCATCCAGCATGTGGCCAATATCGAGGACTTTCCGCCCGAGCGCTGGGACGCGATCATCGCCATCAACCTGACCTCCGCCTTCCACACCACCCGCCTGGCGCTGCCGGGCATGAAGCGCAAGGACTGGGGCCGCGTCATCAATATCGCCTCCGCCCACGGACTGGTGGCGTCGGCGSARAAGTCCGCCTATGTSGCMGCCAAGCACGGCATCGTCGGGCTGACCAAGGTGACGGCCCTGGAAACCGCGCAGACCGGCGTCACCGCCAATGCGATCTGCCCGGGCTGGGTACTGACGCCGCTGGTGCAGAAACAGGTGGAAGCGCGCGCCCAGAAGGACGGCATCCCGGTCGAGCAAGCCAAGCATGAACTGGTGATCGAGAAGCAGCCTTCCGGCCAGTTCGTTACGCCCGAGGAGCTTGGCGCGCTGGCCGTGTTCCTCGCCAGCGACGCGGCCCGGCAGGTGCGCGGCGTGGCCTGGAACATGGATGGCGGCTGGGTGGCGCAATGAGCGCACCAGCACAAACCATGCAACGGCGCCGCTTTCTCCGCACCCTGGCCATCGGCGCCACGGTCTCGCTAGGGCTGCGTGCCGGCGCCAGCACCGCTGCCGCCCCGCTCGCCATCGAGGTGTACAAGAGCCCACAATGCGGCTGCTGCGAGGGCTGGGTCGAGCACCTGCGCGCGAACGGCTTCGCCGTCACCGTGCGCGACGTGGAAGACACCGGCGTTTATCGCGCCCGCTTTGGCATTCCCGAGCGCTTCGGCTCCTGCCATACCGGCCGTATCGCCGGCTACGCGGTCGAAGGGCATGTGCCGGCGGCCGACATCAAGCGGCTGGTGGCCGGCAAACCCAAGGCCGCGGGCCTGGCGGTGCCGGCCATGCCGGTGGGTTCGCCGGGCATGGAACAGGGTTCGCGCAAGGATCCTTTCGATGTCCTGCTGGTCCGCGCGGACGGTGGCGCCTCGGTCTTCGCCAGCTACAACAAGCGCCGCGCCTGACGAAGCCACCGCAGCGCCAGCAAAAAGCCCCGCGAACGCAAGCTCGCGGGGCTTTTTCATTGCCACTCCGCGCCCGCCACGAAGGCCGGCGCGGCAAAGCGCATCAGAGCAGCGGGGCGCCCGTCTTGCTCTGGATCTCTTCGCGGCTCACGCCCGGCGCCGTTTCCACCAGCTTGAGGCCGGCTTCGGTCACGTCGATCACGCCGAGGTCCGTGATGATGCGGTTGACCACGCCCACGCCGGTCAGCGGCAATGCGCACGTCGCCAGGATCTTGATGTCCTCGGTGCCGTCCTTCTTCTTGGCCGTGTGCTCCATCAACACCACAACGCGGCCCACGCCTGCCACCAGGTCCATCGCGCCGCCCATGCCCTTGACCATCTTGCCCGGGATCATCCAGTTGGCCAGGTCGCCCTTCTCGCTTACCTGCATGGCGCCCAGGATGGCCAGGTTGATATGGCCCCCGCGAATCATCGCAAAGGAATCCGCCGAGGAGAAGATCGACGAGCCCGGCAGCGTGGTCACGGTCTGCTTGCCGGCATTGATCATGTCGGCGTCGACCTCGGCCTCGGTCGGGAACGGGCCGATGCCCAGCAGGCCGTTCTCGGATTGCAGCCAGACTTCCATTCCCGCGGGAACGTGGTTGGCCACCAGCGTCGGCAGGCCGATGCCCAGGTTCACGTAGAAGCCGTCCTGCAGTTCGCTAGCGGCGCGCGCCGCCATTTCGTCACGTGTCCATGCCATGATGTTTCTCCTTAGCTGGCGGCACGCACGGTGCGCTGCTCGATGCGTTTCTCGGGATTCGCGTTCAGCACGATGCGCTGCACAAAAATGCCTGGCGTGTGGATCTCGTCCGGATCCAGCGTGCCGGTATCGACCAGGTGCTCGACTTCGACCACGGTGAACTTGCCGGCCATCGCGCACATCGGGTTGAAGTTACGCGCGGTGCGGCGGAACACCAGGTTGCCGGCGCGGTCCGCCTTGTACGCCTTGACGAGCGCCACGTCGGCGGTCAGCGCGCGTTCCATCACGTACTGCTGGCCATCGAATTCGCGGATTTCCTTGCCGTCGGCCACGATGGTGCCCACGCCGGTCTTGGTGAAGAACGCGGGGATGCCCGAGCCGCCGGCGCGCAGCTTCTCGGCCAGCGTGCCTTGCGGGGTGAACTCCAGCTCAAGTTCACCGGCCAGGTACTGGCGCTCGAACTCCTTGTTCTCGCCCACATAGGAGGAGATCATCTTCTTGATCTGGCGCGTGGCGAGCAGCAGGCCGAGGCCAAAACCGTCCACGCCGGCGTTGTTCGAGATACAGGTGAGTTGCTTGGCGCCGCTGTCGCGCAGGGCGGCAATCAGCGCCTCCGGGATGCCGCACAGACCGAAACCGCCAACCGCGATCGTCTGGCCGTCGCGAACCACGCCCGCGAGCGCCTCCGCGGCGCTGGCATAGACCTTGTTCATGTTTGCTCCTTCCTCGGTGATTTCCTGTCTTTGCGCCCGCCTCCGGGTGATGCCGGCGAGTCACGCAGGGAAATTGTAACGGTACAATCGGACGGAAATCGCCAGATTGCCGACTGCCCGACAGCATACGCAAGCGCCGCAGCCCGCGCCAATACGTACAATTACATAAGCAAATGCCCGCTATCGACTACCAGACCGCTTTCCAGCTCGCGCCAGTGGGCCTTGTGCTGTCGCGCGAGCGCATGATCGAGGACTGCAATGACGAGCTTTGCCGCATCTTCGGCACCACCAGGCAGGCCCTGATCGGCGAGTCGTTCCAGGTACTCTATCCCACCGCGGATGAATTCGAGCGCACCGGCGCGCGGATCGTGCCCATCATGAACGCCAAGGGCACTTACTCCGACGAGCGCATCATGAAGCGCGCCGGCGGCGAGCTGTTCTGGTGCCATGTCACCGGACGCTCGCTGGATCGCCAGCAGCCGCTGGGCGCCGGCATCTGGACCTTCGAAGATCTCTCGCAGAAGCGTCCGGTCACCGCCGAGCTGACGGCCCGCGAGCGCGATATCGCCGCGCAGCTGGTCGACGGCAAGACCAGCAAGCAGATCGGCAAGCTGCTGTCGATCAGCCCGCGCACGGTGGACATCTACCGGGCCAGGCTGATGAAGAAATACGGCGCCCATACCTCGGTGGACCTGGTGCAACGCCTGGTCAACCACTAGGGGCGCGGAACGCCTACGCCATCAGCGCACGGATCGCCGGCGGCACGGGTACCGATTTCTCGGCCTCATAGTCACACCACACCACCTTGGCGCCGCCCTCCGCATACACCACATCGGGCTGATCGGTGCGGCGGATCTCCATGTGGGTCTCGAAGCTGGTGCGTCCCAGATCGCCGGCAAACAGGCGGCACTCGATATCGCCCGGATAGCGTAACTGCCTGATGAAGGTCATGTGCGCGTTGATGATGATCGGGCCGCAACCGTTGGCATCCTTGCCGCCAAGGCCGAGCGACTCGAACCAGGCAATGCGCGCCTGCTCCAGGTAGCGGAAGTAGACCGTGTTGTTGACATGGCCCATGGCGTCCATGTCGCCCCACCGGATGGGCATGAGGAGAGTGAATACGGGTTTCATGGCCCCGAGCCTATCACGGGGGCGCTTCGCTTCCATCGGCGGAAACGACGGTTCGCGCCTGGCGCGCCCGCCTTAGTCGTCGATCAGCCGGGCATGGCCTTGCAGTTCGAAGCGCATGTCAGGCGGCACGAATGCGACTGCGCTCGGGCGCAGGTCGATATCCGGGGCGCCTGAGACCGGCAAATCGGCCGCCTCGCTGCGCGGCTGCGTCTGGCTGTCGTTGCCGCTGGCCGAGGGCACGAACCGGACCGGAGCGGCATACGGCTGCCTCCGTGTGACCGCATTCGCAGCCGGCGTCACCGGGCTGGCTGCCGTGGCCGTAGCCCCCCTTTCGCCCGCCTTCGGCCGGCCCCTTTGGGCGATTACGACGGGATGAGGCACGGCGACCGGTTCGGGCTCGTAGCCGGCGGGTTCCGCAGGCAAGGCAGCAACGGGATCCGGCGGCGCGGGCAAGTTCTGCACGTCTGCCGCCGCAGTTTCCGGTCGCTGGACGGTCACGGCTTGCAATCCGGCGGTAGCGGGCGCGGGTAATGGCGCCGGAGCCACCAGTAGCACTGTCACAAGCCACGCCACCACGACAGCCAGGCCGCCGCCAAACGCACCGGCCGCCAGCCCGCGCAGGCGCACGCGACGCAACGACTGCGCATGCGCAGGACCGGTGGCAGCAAGATGCTGCTTGATAGCTGCGGTACGCATTGCCGCCAACGCATCGCGCACATCCAACTCCGTGCCCCATGGGGGCGGCACATCAAGATTGGCGTACGATGGAAAAATGGAATGGGACACTGGGGCTCACCTCTGCAGCGCAAACGCGACGCGGCCTCGCCAGCCTATGCGGGCGAAACGGGTCCGGGCGAAATCATAGCGCTACGGAAAGATAGGGAAATTCAGACAGTTCTGCTTCAGCATTCGGAAATTTCTGCCAAGCAGGCGCAAACGGCTTATTGGCGGCGCGCCGGACGGTCACTCCCCGGCGCCCCGGGGATGACCAGCCCGGAATCCGTCAGCGACGACTCCATGCGGCGAATCTGCTGCTGCAGCTGCTCCAGGCGGATGCGCGAGGCACGGCTCTCGATTTCCGCGCTCTGCACCTCGACGCGCGACACCTTCTGCTCCTCGGCGATGCGCTGGCGCTGCGCCTGCATCACGCGCACGTCTTCGTTGAGCGCGTTTGCCCGCGCCTCGCTCTCTTGCAAGGCCCGGTCAAATGCGCGTTTCTGCGATGCCAGCACCTGTCGGCGGATATCGTCGTCCGCCCAGGCCGTGCTCTGCTGGGTCAACTGGCGGTAAGCCTGCTCCGCCGCAGCGAACGACTCAAAGCGGAAAACCCGCCAGAGGTTCTTCTGATAGAACAGCGCCACGTAGCAGACCACCTGGTCGTCCGCAAGCATCAGCGTGGTGCCGTAATCGCCGTTGTAGCTGGTACGCAGTTCGCGCACGGCCTTGTCCCGCAGCCGTTGCTGTAGTTCCGCCACAAGCCCCAGCGAAGAGGCCGATGCCGGCAGGCTGTCCTGCGCCACCTGGACGGCAGGCGATGCTGCCTGCGCCATCGCAGCCTGCGCACCAGCCACGGACAGCAGCAGGGCTAGGCCCGTCAGGCGGGCAGGCAAGGAGGTACGGCGAGGCTTGTTCGGCATGACATTCCGGTCGGGACACAGGACGGGACCTTCTTGGGATCCCGGGCCGCCGCCGCGCGCGCGGCAGGCGCGCGGCGATGGAATTCCCATGCGCCGCGAAAGGCGCATTCTATCAAACGACCGGGATATTCCCAAATTTGTGACAATTGCGATCATTTTGGCGACGCAATCCGTCCGCCAAAGGAGAGCAGGGTCCGCGAACGGCCCCTGCTCTCCGTGCCCTCGCAGGCACCGCGATCCCTCCCCACGGCTTACCGCTTGGCGATCGAGGCTTCAGCCTTGCTGACCAGGTCGGTGCCGATCTGCTTCTTCCACTTGTCGTAGACCTTGGCCGTGGCCTTGCGAAAGGCATCGTGCTCGGCCGGCGTCAGTTGCGACACCTTCACACCGTGGGCTTCCATATCCTTCCAGCCCGGCACGCCCGGCTCAACCAGGCCCTTGCGCGCCAGCGCGATTTCCTGCTTGCCGGCATCGATGGCGGCCTGCTTGACGATCTCGCGGTCGGCCGGCGTCCAGCTTTCCCAGATCTGCTTGTTGACCACGAAGATCAGCGGGTCGGCCACGTAGCCCCAGGTGGTGACGAACTTCTGACCCACCGTGTAGAGCTTGGCAGCGGCGAACACGGATTGCGGGTTCTCCTGGCCATCCACGGCGCCCGAGGCCATGGCCGGCTGCGCGTCGGCCCAGCTCATCTGGGTCGGATTGGCGCCGAGTGCGTTGAAGGTCTCGATATACAGCGGCGAGCCCACCACACGCAGCTTCATGCCCTTCAGGTCCTCCGGCTTGCGGACTTCGCGCTTGGAGTTGGAGACTTCGCGGAAGCCGTTCTCGCCCCAGGCCAGCGGCACCACGCCGGACTTGTCCAGCGTCGCGAAGATCGATTTGCCGACCTCACCCTGGGTGAGCACGTCCAGCGCCTTGTAGTCCGGCATCAGGAACGGCAGCGAGAACAGGTTCAGTTCCTTGACCTGCGGCGACCAGTTGATGGTCGAGCCGACCGCCATGTCGATCACGCCCTGGCGGATCGCCGAGAACTCGCGGGTCTGGTCGCCCGCCACCAGCGAGGTGCCGGGGTAGAGCTTGATATTGATGCGGCCGCTGGTGCGCTGGCGCACCAGGTCAGCCCAGATCTCGCCGCCCTTGCCCCACGGGAAGGCCGGGCCGAGCACCAGCGACATCTTGTACTCGGCTTTGTAGGCCTGCGCCATGGCGCCAGCGGGCGCGAGGGCGGCAGCGGCGATGGTGGCTGCCAGCGACAGCATCAAGGCACGACGTTTCATGGATTCTCTCCTCTCAGGATGTGTTGTGTGTTTCTTATGCACTGCGTTGAGCGTGGCTCATTGCGCGATCCCGCAGGCGAGCCGCGAAGCCCGTCCATGGGATCAACTTCCGATTCAGCTTCAATAACCGAGATAGTCCGGGAGCCACGTCGCCAGTGGCGGATAGGCCAGCACCATCAGCATGGCGACGAACATGGCCAGCAGCATCCAGATCACCCAGGGTACGGTCTCTTCCATCCGCACGCGCGCGATCCGGCACGAGACCATCAGGTTCACCGCCAGCGGCGGCGTAAATTGGCCAAGCGCGACCTTGAGCGTCAACACCACGCCGAACCACACCGGATTCCAGTGGAAGGCGTTGGCGATCGGCAGCAGCAGCGGCACGAAGATCAGGAAGATCGAAATGCCGTCGAGGAACATCCCCACCGTCATCAGCAAGGCCACGATCAGCGCCAGCACGCCGTACTCGCCCAGCCCCGAATGCGCGATGGCATTGGCCAGCGGATCGATCACGCCCAGCGTGGACAGCGCATAGGCAAAGATGCCGGCCAGCGCCACCACCAGCAGGATGACCGCGGAAGTCTCCGCCGCTTCCTGAAAGATCACGAACAGGTCGCGCAGGCCGATGCTGCGATAGATCACCATGCCGACGAACAAGCCGTACACGACTGCCACCACGGCAGCCTCGGTCGGCGTGAACCAGCCCGCGCGCATGCCGCCCAGGATCAGGAACGGCGCGACCAGCCCCCAGGCCGCTTCGCGCAGGCTCTTCCAGAACGGCGGACGCGGCAGCCCGGCCTCGATGGCGCCCATATTGTGCTTGCGTGCCAGCCAGACGGCCGGCACGATCAGCGCCACACCGGCCAGGATGCCGGGGATCATGCCGGCGGCGAACAGCGCCGGCACCGACGCGCCGGGCACCAGCACGCTATAGATGATGAAGGCAACCGAGGGCGGGATCAGGATGTCGGTGGCGGCGGCGGCGCCAACCACGGCCGCGCTGTACGCGCCGGGATATCCGGCCCGCGACATGGCCGCGATCATCACGCCGCCCACCGCGGCCGCGTTGGCCGGGCCGGAGCCGGAGATCCCGCCCAGGAACATGGCCACCAGGATGGCCACCAGCGGCAGCATGCCGGGGCCGCGCCCGACGATGGCAATGGCGAAGGTCACGAGACGCTGCGCCACGCCGGAACGATCGAAGATCGAACCGACCAGCACGAACATCGGGATGGCCAGCAGCGGGTATTTGCCGAGGCCGGCGTAGAAGTTCTGCGGCACGGCCAGCAGGCCGAACATCTGCGTATCCAGGTTGGACAGGCCGATCGCCACCAGGCCACCGAGGCCCAGCGACACGCCGATCGGCACGCCAAGCATCATCAGGCCAAGAAAAACCACAAACAGAATGATCGCAACGAGGGTCATGGCGCGGACTCCGAAGCAGGTACGCCATCCGCGCTCCCGGCATGCATGGCCTTGAGCGCGCGCAGGTTGCGTACCGCCACGCCGAACGCCCGCAGCGCGATGGCGGCCGACAGCACCGGCAGCCAGACCGAGTACCACCAGCTTGGCACGCCGATGCCCGGCGAGGTCTCGCCAAACGTGTATTCGTCCCAGGCGATGCGCCCGCCCAGTACCGCCAGCGCGATGAACATCACCGCGACGGCCAGCGCCGACAATACTGCCAGGCGCCGCTGCCGAGCCGCGCTGCCGCGCTCGAAGAAAAACTCGATGCGGATATTGCGGTCGCGCGCCACCGCGGCGCTGCCTGCCACCAGGGCCAGCACGATCATCAGGAAGACCGAGAATTCCTCGGTCCAGGCAAAGGACTCATCGGTGAAGTAACGGACCACCACATTGGCGAAGGTGATGCACACCAACAGCACCATGACGACCACGCCGACCCAGTCTTCGAGCCGCGGCGAAACCCTGAAGCCGCTGTCCCCTTGCTGGCTGGCGCCAGTCTCGTCCGGCATGGCCGTGACGTCTTGCGGGTCGGCATCGCGCCGTCCCTCCCTATCTGCTTGCATCTCCCCGGCCTCCGGTCCGGTCCGCGCGGCGCTCCTGGCCGCAGGCGGATATTCTTTGAATTATGTAAAGACTTAATCTCAAGACATGGCGGATTATGCCAAGACTGTGGAGCGTGCGGGAACTTTTGCTTGGTCCCGCAACCCGGCATCGGCTGGACATGGCGCCCATGTGCCCGGCCGGGGCTCGCGCGGCCTGTCGGTAACGGGCAATCCGGCAAGCCGCCGATGCGCGTCGCGCCCAAGGGGACCGGATAAGCCCAGGGACAGCGAACCGCATGCCTGCCCGCACTTATGGTGCGTGGCAGAACCAGTTTGCCGGGGCGAGCGGGCGTGTAGCCCGCCGCCGTTGACCTCGGTTACACCATGCCGTCGTCGGCCGTGATGATCGCGCCGTTGATGAATGCGGACTGGTCGGACGCCAGCAGCAGCAGCAGGCCGTCCAGGTCCTCGGGCTTGCCCACGCGCTTGCGCGGCAGCATCTGGATCAGTTTCTGGCCCGCATCGGTGTCCCAGTGGTGGTGATTGATGTCGGTATCGATATAGCCGGGGCAGATCGCATTGACGTTGATGCCGTGGCGCGCCCATTCCAGCGCCATCGCCTTGGTCATATGCACCACCGAGGCCTTGCTCATGCAGTACACGCCGATCTGCGACAGCACCTTGAGCCCGGCCACCGATGCAATGTTGACGATGCGCGACTGCGGCAGCGGATTGCCGTTTTTCTCGGCTCCCTTGGAGCGCGCGATCATACGCTTGGCCACTTCCTGGGCCACGAAAAAGGCACCCCGGGTATTGGTATCGAAGACAAAATCGAAATCGTCAGGGGTTACGTCGGTGAGGCGCTGCGTGGTGGAAACCCCCGAGTTATTGACCAGGATATCGATCGCACCCGCCTCGGTCTCGGCATGCGCCACCGCGGAGCGGATGCTGTCGTGGTCGGTCACGTCCAGCTGCACCACATGGGCGCTGCCCCCCTCGGCTTCGATCGCGGCACGCAGTTCCTTGAGCCGCTCGGTCCGCCGCGACGCCAGTATCACCTTGGCGCCAGCCGAGGCCAGGACGTGGGCAAACCGCGTGCCCAGACCGCTCGAAGCGCCTGTTACCAGCGCGACCTTGCCTTCCAGATTGATCGACAAACCCATATTGACCTCGATGTTCGGGAGCCCCCCGCGCCGCCTGCCATGGCCACGGCTACGGGGTGCTCCTCACGAAACTGCCTGGCTCAAATGGAAGGCAGCATATCAAAAAAAAGAACGGTCGTTCCAAAAAAAATCTTGCCTGACCATGGCGAGTCCCGGACAATGCCGGAGATTCTAAGAACTCGGGCTATAAAGGGAAAGAGGAAAAACACGCAGGCCGGCACGATCGGCGCCTTCTGCGCCCCGCCCTTGCCCCCCGGTTTCCCCCGATCATCGCATCCCCGGTACCACCGAACACGGCATTTCCCACAATTGCGCGCAAGTTGCCAAGAATAGAGGGTTAGAGACAATGAATCAGCAACAGCTCCTGGAGCAGTACGGCCCCCGCGAGGCCATGGAATACGACGTTGTCATCGTCGGCGGCGGCCCCGCCGGCCTGGCAACCGCCATCCGCCTGAAGCAGCTCGCGCAGGAGAAAGGCAACGAAGTCAACGTATGCGTGCTGGAAAAAGGCTCCGAACCCGGCGCCCACATCCTGTCCGGCGCCATCATGGACCCGCGTGCACTGAATGAGTTGTTCCCGAACTGGAAGGAACTTGGCGCGCCGCTGAACCAGCCGGTCGCTGAAGACAAATTCCTGTTCCTCAACGAAACCGGTTCCAAGGCAACCCCGTCCGCCCTGCTGCCGGAATGTTTCCACAACCACGGCAACTACATCATCAGCCTGTCCAACTTCACGCGCTGGCTGAGCCAGCAGGCCGAAGCGCTGGGCGTGGAAATCTTCCCCGGCTTCCCGGCCGCCGAAGTGCTCTACAACGACGATGGCTCGGTCAAGGGCGTGGCCACCGGCAATATGGGCATCAACAAGGAAGGCGAGCCCACCGAGAACTTCCAGCTCGGCATGGAACTGCATGCCAAGTACACCATCTTCGCCGAGGGCTCGCGCGGACACCTGGGCAAGCAGGTGATTTCGCAGTTCAGGCTCGATGCGGGCAAGGATCCGCAGAGCTACGGCATCGGCCTCAAAGAATTGTGGGAGATCGATCCCGCCAAGCACCAGCCCGGCCTGGTGGTGCACACGGCCGGCTGGCCGCTGGACCCGGCCACCTACGGTGGCTCCTTCCTGTACCACATGGAAGACAACAAGGTCGCGGTGGGCTTCGTGGTCGGCCTGGACTACACCAACCCGTGGCTGTCGCCCTTCGAGGAATTCCAGCGCTTCAAGACCCACCCTGAGATCCGCAAGTATTTTGAAGGCGGCAAGCGCATCAGCTACGGCGCCCGCGCCATCACGGCCGGCGGCCTGCTGTCGCTGCCCAAGACCGTATTCCCGGGCGGCGCCCTGGTAGGCTGCGACGCGGGCTACCTGAACGCCTCGCGCATCAAGGGCAGCCATGCCGCCATCAAGACCGGCATGATGGCCGCCGAGGCCGCGTACGACGCCTTGCAGGCCGGCCGCCAGCATGACGAACTGACGGCATACCCGACCGCCTTCGAAAACAGCTGGCTGCACAAGGAACTGCTGCAGGCGAAGAACTTCAAGCAGTGGTTCAAGAAGGGGCGCACCACCGCCACCCTGATGACCGGTATCGAGCAATGGCTGCTGCCCAAGCTCGGCATCCGCAACCCGCCCTGGACCATCCACCGCGAGAAGCCGGACCACGTCTACCTCAAGCCGGCCGCCGAGTGCCAGCAGATCGTCTATCCCAAGCCGGACGGCAAGCTGACCTTCGACCGCCTCAGTTCGGTGTTCATCAGCAACACCAATCACGAGGAAAACCAGCCGGCCCACCTGACGCTGAAAGACGCCAGCGTGCCCGTCAACGTCAACTGGGACAAGTTTGCCGGCCCCGAAAGCCGTTACTGCCCGGCTGGCGTCTACGAGTTCGTGCAGAACGACGATGGCAAGGAACGCCTGCAGATCAATGCGCAGAACTGCGTGCACTGCAAGACCTGCGACATCAAGGATCCCACGCAGAATATCGTATGGGTGACACCGGAAGGCGGTGGCGGCCCGAACTACGTAGGCATGTAAGCTCGCCCCAAGGGCAATAGGAAACGGCACCCGATTCGGTGCCGTTTTTTTTGCCTGTTCAGGCTTGCGGGCTCGATGTCGCGGGCAATGCCAGCGAATCGTGATAATGCGGCTTGCTGTCTGGCACGTCCTGACACCAACCGATCACGTCGGCCACGCCGGCGATCAAGGTAATCAGCGCCGGGCCGGCGAGCGGCACCTGCCCGATGCCGTCGATCAACGCCAGCACCACGCCCGATACGCCACCATCGGGACCTGGCTTGCCGATAGCGGTGACCGAGGCGACTTCCAGGGGAGACATCGCCAGCAGGCCCACTCCGGCCCCGTCCGGATCAGGACGGAACTCGCTGCCGCGGGCGAGGCTGTTATCCGGTCTTTCGCTAGACCGGACGTCTAACCCAAGCAAACGTTCTTCCGCCGAGAATGCACGGGACTGGCCAAGTCCATTCATGGCATTGGCCGTGGCGGGCACGGCAACCGCAAGCAGGCAAGCCGAAATGGACGCGCAAAGGCTGGCGCCGAAGCGAGGGCTCCGCTTCATGATGTCTCCTCGTCATCGTGATGGGTCTGATCGGGACAAGCGGCCGCAATAACCGCTTTTCATTGCAGGGGACAGTAGAGACGGCCCGAGCGCGCGGGGCAAGGCTGGCGCTAGAAGATTAGCTCCAAACGCCGGAATGAGCGCGACCGTCACGGCAGCGTCCTTCCCCCCRCTGCCGATAGCAAGCAGGCACAGGACATCAGGTAGAAACCTGCATGCTGGCACTTGCCAGCAACTGTTCGTAGATAAAGCACTGAAGCAGCGTCAACTCCCGCTCACCGAGCACATCGAAAGCAACGCCGAATGAGGGGAACTCTGTATCGCTCTCGGCGGGCAACGGGTTGCGCACCAGGCCGTCGACCATGATCTCGCTGTCCAGCGCCGCAGTGCGCAGATGAAAGCACAAGCGTACCGATGTACCCGGCGCCGGCACCGGCCCGGCAATCTGGATCTGCGCGCCGCCGGTACTCAGGTCGGTCAGCAGCACCAGCCTGGCCGGCAGGCGGGGGCTCGGTCCTGCCTGCGGGGCAGCCCCGTCGGCCTGCAGGGTGTCGTTCGCCGTGCTCCCGGGATCGACCAGGTAGGCGGCCAGGCGGGTCGGCACGCGGGTGGCTGTGCGCACCGGAAGCTGCTGCGACTCGGCCGGCGCAGACAACACCAGATAGCGGAAGGGACTGCGACAGATCGCAGTCACGGTTGATTCGAAGCTGAGGATCGCATGGCCGGAAAAGCCGCGCAATAGCACCGTGGCGCCGGCCTGGACCTGCAATTCCTTGCCGCCGAGCTGTGGCCACGTCACAAACAGGCCCTGCTCGACAAAGCCGATCAACCGGCTGGCGGCGGCGCGGCCCGTCTGGCCCGGCGCCTTGACCTGCAACAGCGTGCCAACCTGCAGGCCAAGCGGCCCGGCAGTGGCGGGCCGGCCGCCATCTTCCAGTTCGCCCGGCTCGCTATCGGGCCGGCACACCGTACCGTGCCGGAAGACCAGGGCGACATCGCGATCCTCGGGGATCACGCTACCGCTGCCGAGCACGAGGTTTCCCGCCTCGTCCAACAAGGACCAGGGCAAGGGCTGCCCGACCGGGAGATCGTTAGGGGTAAGTGCAATCATGGCAGGCAGCAGTGACGCCCAGGCTACAGGCGTGGCAGATCCAACGGTGGCCACGGGAACGTGTCCCGCAGCCACCACCCGGCGAGGCGCTCAGCGCATATCGCGTCGCCTGGCCTCGCCGAAACGCCCCAGGGGGCGGACGGCAACGCGCGTACCCATGTCCAGGCCGACGTTCACCGCGATGTCCAAGGTGAATAGCGCTTCTCACCTGGCTTTTTATCGGCCAGTTCCGTAAAACCTTAAGGTCGATTCCTGACATCGCGATCCGGCGATCCTTGACGCCATCCCGCTTTCCTCGCAAACTCTCCCCACAATCTGTCTGACAGCCTTACAGATTTACTGATGACCATTCTGACCCGCCCCGCCTCGCTTGCCGCCCGCATCGCCGACGCCCTGCGCGCCGACATTGCGGCTGGCCGCTTCGCCGCCGGCGCCCGCCTCCCGGCCGAAGCGGCCTTGGGCGAGACCTTTGGCGTGAGCCGCCCGATCGTCCGCGAGGCCATCGCGCAACTGAAGGCGGAAGGCCTGCTGATCACGCGCAAGGGCTCGGGTGCGTACGTATCGGAAACGCCAGGCGGCCAGGTGTGGCGCTTGGCCACGGCGCCGCAGGGCGGCCCGACCCCGGCCCAGCTATTCGAACTGCGCATGGTGGTGGAATGCGCCTGCGCCGAAATGGCCGCCCGGCGCCGCACGGGGGAAGACTTGCAAGCCATTCAGGCCGCACTGGCCGCCATGGGCCGACATGCGGACGATTTCGCCAGCGCCGCGGCGGCCGATGTGGCGTTCCACCATGCGATTGCRCAGGCCGCGCACAACCCGTGCTTAACCGGCCTGACCGATTTCGTCGGCCAGCACATGCTGGCGGCGCGTCAAACGGCCTGGGAAAACGCCGCGCGCTTTCGCGGCGGCTCGCAAGGCGCGGACGGCGAACACGCCGCGCTGGTCGAAGCCATTGCCGCCGGCAACCCCGGCGCCGCACGCCAGGCGGCACGCCGGCATCTCAGCGCGGCAGCGAGGCGCATGGGGCTGGCCTTGAACTGAAGCTTGCGCGGCAAGCGCACGCCGCCAAGCGGCACGACACTATCCGGGAACCGCGGCTCGCATGACATGGCAGGCGTCAGCCGCAGCAGCAGAGGAACACAATGGAACAAGTAGATTGCGTGGTAATCGGCGCCGGCGTGGTCGGCTTGGCAGTGGCGCGGCAGTTGGCCTTGCAGGGCCGCGAGGTCATCATCCTGGAAGCGGAAAATGCCTTCGGCACCATTACCAGCGCGCGCAACAGCGAAGTGATCCATGCCGGTATCTACTATCCGGCCGGATCGCTCAAGGCAGAGATGTGCGTCCGCGGCAAATCCATGCTGTACGAGTACTGCGCCTCGCACCATATCAACCACCAGCGCTGCGGCAAGCTGATCGTCGCCACCACCGAGGCCCAGGTGGCCACGCTGGAAGGCATCCGGGCCAAGGCCGCGGCCAATGGCGTGCACGACCTGCAGCTGCTCAGCCAGGCCGAGGCACAGGCGCTGGAGCCGAACCTGCAATGCCGTGCCGCCCTGCTTTCGCCCTCGACCGGCATTGTCGACAGCCACGGCCTGATGCTGGCCCTGCTGGGTGATGCGGAGAATGCCGGCGCCATGCTGGCGGTGCAATCGCCGGTGGCGCGCGGCGCCGTCACGGCGAATGGCATCCGGCTTGACGTAGGCGGCCAGGGCGAAGCGGCCGGCACCACGCTGCTGGCCCGTACCGTGATCAACTCGGCCGGGCTCACGGCACCGGCGCTGGCGCGCAGCATCGCGGGCATGCCCGCCGCGCACATCCCGCCGCAGTATTACGCCAAGGGCTGCTATTTCACGCTGGCCGGGCGCGCGCCCTTCTCCCGGCTGATCTACCCGGTGCCGGAGGCCGCCGGACTGGGCGTGCACCTGACCATCGACCTGGGCGGCCAGGCGCGCTTCGGCCCCAATGTGCGATGGATCGACGAGATCGAGTACGGCGTGGATCCCGCGGATGCCGACAGCTTCTACGGCGAAGTCCGGAATTACTGGCCGGGACTGGCCGACGGCGCACTGCAGCCGGGCTATGCGGGCATCCGCCCCAAGATCAGCGGACCCGGCGAGCCGGCGGCGGATTTCCGCATCGATGGTCCGGCTACGCATGGCGTACCCGGGCTGGTCAACCTGTTCGGCATCGAGTCGCCAGGGCTGACCTCGTCGCTGGCGCTGGCCGAGCGCGTCGCAAGCCTGCTCTGAGGCGAGCGCGTGCGCAATCCGGCCTGCGTCACCGCGCGGCAGCGTCGGAGGCAGCTTCCGTGCGGAACGTCATGAACGCGCACAGCGCACCGCCGGCCGCCGCCAGCGCGGCCAGCCCGAAGGTGTGGGCCGGACCCAGCGCCTTCCAGGTCCAGCCCATCGCCAACCCGCCGCAGGTGCCGCCAAGACCATAGGAAAGGCCGGTGTAAAGCGCCTGTCCGCGGCCCTGCAGCGGGCCGGCGAACCAGCGTTGCAGGCGCTTGAGGCTGGCGCTGTGATGCGCGCCGAAGGTGGCCGCGTGCAGTACCTGCACCAGCGCCATCAGCCACGACAGCTCCGCCAGGTAGCCGGTCAGGCCGAAGCGCACCGCGGCCAGCACGAAGGTACCGGTCAGGATGGTCCGCAGCGGGACGCTGCCGAACATCCGGCCCTGGTAGAAAAAGAAGACAATCTCGGCGACCACGCCGATGGTCCACATCACGCCGATGGCGAACTTGCTGTAGCCAAGCTGCTCCAGGTACAGCGAATAGAACACATACAGCGCGGCGTGGGCGAACATCATCAGGAAGGCCGAGCCGAAGAACCAGACCACGTCGGGACGGCGCAGCAAGGGCAGCGCCGGCGGCGGCTTGACGCGCGGCCCATCGTCCGGCGCATCGCGCATGCCGAACACCACCACCAGGAACAGCGCCAGCATGGTGCTCGCCAGCCACGGGAACGCCTCCATGCCGAAACGCTCGAACAGCGCCCCGCCCAGCAGCACGGCCGCAATGAAGCCGGCCGAGCCGAACATGCGGATGCGCCCGTAGCGGTGATCGAAGGCGCCATGGCGGCGCAGCGTGGAAATCGTGAGCGCGTCGCCCAGCGGCGACATGGCGCTGGTGATCAGGTTCAGCCCGATCATCATCGCCATCATCCCGCCGTAGCTGGTCACGCCAGGCACCATCAGGAAAGCGAGCAAGGCCGTGACGGCGGCCAGGCGCAGCAGGCGCACCCGCGTATGCATCACGTCCGACAGCCAGCCCCAGAAATACGGGCCGACGATGCGGCTGACCTGGAAGCAGGCCATCAGTACGCCGATCTGTACCGGGGAAAAACCGCGCCCGGCGAAAAACAGGCTTACATAGGGCGAGATAACGCCGACATAGCCGTAGTAGCCGAGGTAAAAGAGGCCAAAACGCGTCTCGGCGACGCGCCCGCCGCCGAGGGCGTGGGCGTGTGGTTCCGCCTGCGCCAACTCAGCGCGACTGGCCGGACTGCGGTGACTGGGCGGGGATGCGCGGAGTATCGACCTTGACATCGCCGCACTGGGCGCGATGGCGCAGCGCGTGATCGATCAGCACCAGCGCCAGCATGGCTTCGGCGATCGGGGTGGCGCGGATGCCCACGCAGGGATCGTGGCGGCCGAAGGTCTCCACCGTGGCGGGCTGGCCGGCCTTGTCGATGGATTCGCGCGGCGTGCGGATACTGGAGGTCGGCTTGATCGCCAGCGAGACTGTCACGTCCTGCCCGGTCGAAATGCCGCCCAGCACGCCGCCGGCGTTGTTGCCGCGGAATCCTTCCGCGCTGAGTGAATCGCCATGCACGCTGCCGCGCTGGCTGACGCTTTCAAATCCCGCGCCGATCTCCACGCCCTTGACGGCATTGATGCCCATCATCGCGTGCGCGATGTCGGCATCGAGCTTGTCGAACAGCGGCTCGCCCAGGCCCACCGGCACGTTGCTGGCCACTACCTCGATCCGCGCGCCGACGGAATCGCCGTCGCGCCGCAGCGTGTCCATATAGGTTTCCAGTTCCGGCACGATCTCCGCGTTGGGGGCGAAGAAGGGATTCCGCGGTACTTCCGCCCAGTCCACGAACGGCACGCGAATCTCGCCCAGTTGCGACATATAGCCCCGGATTTCGGTGCCGTATTGCTCGCGCAGCCATTTCTTGGCGACCGCCGCCGCCGCCACCACCGGCGCCGTCAGGCGCGCCGACGAACGGCCGCCGCCACGATAGTCGCGGATGCCGTACTTCTGCCAGTAGGTGTAATCGGCGTGGCCGGGCCGGRAGGTCTCGACGATATTGCCGTAGTCCTTGCTGCGCTGGTCGGTATTGCGGATCAGCAGGCAGATTGGCGTGCCGGTGGTCTTGCCCTCGAACACGCCGGACAGGATCTCGACCTGGTCGGCTTCCTGGCGCTGCGTGACATGGCGCGAGGTGCCGGGCTTGCGGCGGTCCAGGTCGATCTGGATATCGGCTTCGGTGAGTTCCATGCCCGGCGGGCAGCCGTCCACCACCGCGCCGATGGCCGGCCCGTGCGATTCGCCGAAAGTGGTGACAGTGAAGAGCAGGCCGAGAGTGTTGCCGGACATGATGGAAACCGCGGAGGGCGTGAGAATTGGGGAACGGGCTACATTGTAAGGCTTTTGCGGCCCGTCCGGCCCCGCCAGGCCGCACCGGGATGCGTCGCCCGGTCTTCAGGTGGTGCCCTCAGGCCCGCATCAGGCCGTCCGTACAGGAGCCAGGTCCGGGTAGTACCGCTCCCGCATGCGTGCCACGTAGGCCACCAGGTTGGGATGGGACTCGGCGGCCGTGCGGATCGGTGTCTCGAACAAGGGGCACAGCGCACCCGCCATGAACGCAAAGACGGTGGCATCGGCGCCGCATGGCTTGTCGCCCATCAGGAAGGGTTGCTCGCCCAGCACGTCGGCCACCGCCGCCACGTCCCGGCTGGCGATGGCGGCCAGGTCGGCCGGGCTGTGGCGGCCAAGCCCCTGCGTCCACAGGATGCGACGGATCTTGGAGCGCACAAAACGGATCGCCAGCCCGCGCAGCGGCCAGGGCACGGACCGGAAGAAAGTTGCCGGACCCCGCGCGAAATTGGCGTCATGGTTCCAGCGCGCGTCGGCCACTGCCCAGTAGAAGTTGTCTTCCAGCATCTTTTCCACCGCCCAGGCGGTGCCACGCTGGGCGGGCGTCAGCCCTTCATTGAAGTCGATGTGGTAGGTCTTCTCCAGGTGCCACCGGATCAGCGTGGAATCGGCCACCACGCGGCCCGCGTCGTCGAGATAGGGCAGCTTGCCCTTGGGCGCGCGCCGCAGGCCGCCACGCTCGGCACGGTACGGCAGGCCCGCGAGCCTGAGCAGCAGGTCGGCCTTGGTGACAAAGGGGCTGGCATCGGGCAGGCCGAATGCCGGCCCAAAGGTGTAGAGCGTGATCATGGTTGCCGACTCCTTTGGCTCGGCGACATCGGGGATACCCGCCGCTGCGGGCACTACGCTAGCGCCCTAGCGCCACTCGCCACGCAAGCCCTGCACCACCTGCTGCAGGCTCTCCGGCGTAGCCAGCTCCGGCGCGATCGGCTCACCCACCACCAGCTCGAGCCGGTTGAGAATGCCGCGCCGGAACGGGCGGGACATGGCCGAGCCACCCTTGCGGGAGAAGAAGCTGCCCCACAGCCCGCGCAGCGCCATCGGCACGACCGGCACCGGCGTACGCCGGATGATCTGCTGAACGCCCTGCTTGAAGGGGTTGATGTCGCCGGTGGCGGTGATCTTGCCTTCAGGGAAGATACAGACCAGGTCGCCYTCCGAAAGCGCGCGCGCGACTTCGTCGTAGGCACGCTCCAGCATCTGCGGGTCTTCGTACGCGGGCGCGATCGGGATCGCCTTGGCCTGGCGGAAGAACCACGACATCAGCGGCACCTTGAAGATGTTGTGGTCCATCAGGAAACGCACCGGCCGCGGGCTCGCGGCCATCAGCACTACCGCATCGGCAAAGCTCACGTGATTGCACACCAGCACCGCGGGGCCTTCGGCCGGGATGCGGTCGGAATTCACGCGCTGCAGGCGGTACACCGTGTGCACCAGGATCCAGGCGATGAAGCGCAGCAGGAATTCCGGCACCAGGCTGTAGATGTAGATGGCCACCAGCGCGTTCAGCAGCCCGACCACCAGGAACAATTGCGGAATGCTGAAGCCGGCCTGGGTCAGCACCACCGCCAGCAGCGAGGAGCCGATCATGAAAAAGCTGTTGAGGATGTTGTTGGCGGCAATGATGCGGGCCCGGTGGGTGGGCGCGCAGCGGCTCTGGATCAGCGCGTACAGCGGCACACTGTAGAAGCCGCCGAACATCGCCAGCAGGAACAGGTCGGCCAGCACGCGCCAATGGCGCGGGTCGGCGGCAAAGCCGGCGAGCCCGGACAGTTCGGCGTGCTGCTCGCCGTTGCTGGCCAGGAAGAGATCGACCGCGAACACTGTCATGCCGATGGAGCCGAACGGCACCAGGCCGATCTCGACGTGGCGCCCGGACAGCCGCTCGCACAGCAGCGAGCCGGTGCCGATGCCGAGCGAGAACACCGCCAGCAGCAGCGTCACCACATTCTGGTCGCCGCCCAGCACGTCCTTGGCAAAGCCGAAAAAGGAGGTCAGGAACGTGGCGCCAAGGAACCAGAGCCACGAAATGCCCAGCAGGCTCAGGAATACTGTGCGGTTGCCATGGGCCAGCTTGAGGTTGCGCCAGGTCTCCGTGAACGGATTCCAGTTGATGCGCAGGTCCGGCTGCGGCGCCGGCGAATGCGGCACCCGCGCCGACACCAGCCGCCCGGCCAGCGCCAGCACCACGCACGCGGCCCCGACGTAGAACGGCCCG
>NZ_JBFTLX010000074.1:0-31810 GCF_056396665.1 Cupriavidus sp. 05T313
ATCCCCGGCCGCGCGCTACTCCTGCAGCGCCGCCCACATATCCTTGTCACGCTGCGCGGTCCAGATACGCGGATGCTTGATGCCGCTGGCCTCGTCGTAGGCACGCGCCACGTCAAAGGGCAGGCAGTGCTCATAGATAAAGACCTGCCCGAACTTGTCGTCCATGGCAGCGCGGGTATGCGCCATGGCGCCCTTCAGGTCGAGCTTCTGCGCCACGGCTTCCTTGCCTCGCTGCAGCAGCGTGCTGACGAAGTCGCGCGTGTAGTCCAGGCCGCGCCCCACCAGTTCGGGATCGGTGAGCGCCGGGCCTCGGCCGGGGATCAGCGCCACCGGGTCCAGTGCGCGCAGCGCTTCCAGCGTAGCCGGCCATTCCTCGAGCTGCGCGTCGCCGCAATAGCAGGCCGCGTCGTACTCGACGAGGTCGCCGGAAAACAGGATCTTCTGCGACGGAATCCACACCACGGTATCGCCCTTGGTGTGACCGGCTCCGAGGTGCATGACCTTGACTTCGAGCGTGCCCAGGTACAACGTCAATTCGCGCTCGAACACCACGTTGGGCCAGGTCAGTCCAGGCACGGTCTCGACACCCGCGAACAGCCGCGGGAAACGCTCGATCTCGGACTTCATGTCGGCTTCGCCGCGCTCCACGATCATCTCGTAGGTGCCGCGGCTGGCGATCACGTTTTGCGCACCTTCCCTGAAGTAGGCCGAAGCGCCCAGCACCCGCACAGCGTGATAGTGCGACAGCACCACATGCTTGATGGGCTTGTCGGTAACAGCGCGGATGCGGGCAATCAGGTCCTGCGCCATTGCCGGCGTAGCGGTCGTATCCACGATCAGCACACTGTCGTCGCCGATGATCACGCCGGAATTCGGATCGCCTTCCGCGGTATACGCGTAAGCGTTCTCCGACAGCTTGGTGAAGGTGACCTGCTTTTCCTGCAGATCCGCCTGCGATGCAAAGGCCTTGCTCATGGCTGCTCCTGTCTCGTTCTTTCTAGTGGCGCCTGGTGAATTACACCGCCGGTGCGCTTCCAGCATTCTGGCGGGCTGGTAACATCACCTTAAATTACACAATCCGTAATTCATTTACCATATCGTAATCCGAGCCTGCGGACGTGTCAAACCCGCATCCTGCTCGCAGACCGGCTGACGGCCGAGAAATCCGGATGGCTCAGGCTTCTAGGTTAGGCGTGAAATACAGCGACGGGAGCACGGCGCGGCACGAGACAGCACGTGACGAGGCGGTGCGCGGAGATGCTCAGGCGTATACGGAGAACACGGGAGAACACGGGGAGAACGCCGGAAGGCGGCGGGCAATAGCCGACAGGCCAGCCACGGCGCAGGGGCCGAAGCCGTCAAAAGAGGGCAAGCGTCAGCCAGCCAGGCTGGCACCAGGCCATGCCAGGCAGGCGGRCAAAACTCCTTCAGCGGGCACAGGGGGGTGTGCCCGCTGAAGGTATGGCAAGCGTGCGCCGGCCCGTCCCGAAAGCGGGACCAGCACGAACACTCAGGCTGGCTTGTGACCTTCGCCCGGGCCCGACGCGAAGCCCGTGCTGACCGGGGTGGCCGGTGCAGGGCTGGTGGCGGCGGTGGGTGTCGCGGCAGGCGCCTGTCCGGCCATGGAAGCGGCCGTGACACCGCCATTGCGGCTGGCAATAAATGCGTTGACGTCTGCTGCAAGATGCTGGGGAGCCAGCACCACTTCCAGGCCCAGCGCCTCGCAAGCCGCTAGGAAAGTCGACATGCGGGGGTCGGCTTGACCCGATTCGGCCCGCAAGTAGGCTTCCCGGGAGATCCCGGCCTTACGGGCGACGTCTTCCTGCTTGAGCTTTCGCGCTCGGCGCAACGCCCGCAGTTGCCGGAACGGTTCGCTAGCGCCTCTAGGCACGGCTGTACTGTTCATGTCGGTCTCCAGTCACCAGTGAAAAAAAAGTGCGCGGACGTGCATTCGAGTATAGAGCACGCAAAGCGTTCCGTATGTAATCAGCGCAACACTTTGTGCAGATTTCTTGAGAGTACCTGAAGCAGGCATATCCACGCCTGTCAATAGGTCCAATAAAGCACAATTTTCTGCCTCCGTGGTGACATAACGGACGGCCGGGATTTAGGTTGACGAGAGCGCACTAACACAATATTGACAAACCGACCGGTCGTGCTATTCTTGCCGAATGCAAAAAGGTCAACTCACCCGCGCAGCCATCATCGAGCAAGCCCTGGACACTGCCGCGCAGGTGGGGTTCGAGCAGTTATCGCTCGCCACGCTGGCGGCCGACACCAGTATGTCGAAAAGTGGGTTGTATGCCCACTTCAAGTCCAAGGAGGCATTGCAGGAAGCCGTCCTGGCGTTGGCCCTAGAGCGCTTCTCCGATGTCGTCATCCGGCCGGCCATGCGTCAGCCGAGGGGCTCGCGGCGGGTGCAAGCCCTCTTCGAAGGCTACATGCTCTGGCTTGGCGGATCCGTCAACAGGGGCCGCTGCCTGTTCATGGCGCTGGGCCAGGAATACCGCGACCGCCCAGGCACCATCAGGGATCAGGTGGTGCAATCGCTGAAGGACTGGCACAGCCTCATCGCCCGGGCCGTGACCGACGCCATCGAGGAAGGCGACCTTTCCCAAGCGCAAGACGCGCGGCAATTCGCCTTCGAGATGGTTGGCATCGGCATGTCGTTTCAGCAGTCTTTCAAGCTGCTGGGCCGTGAGGACACCGAGATCATGGCGCGCCGTGCCTTCGAAGCCCTGCTCAGGCGTGCCGAGGTGGCGCAACCGGAGCGCAAGTAGCGCGGCACTTACGGGACCGCCTGCGAGACGCCGCGACGCCGCATGAGATAAATCAGGGCGAAATACGGGACGACCGGACGTCGTCTTTTTTTGAAATAAAAAATAGCACGACTGGTCGGTCTTACCGGATGCCACGGCCCCCGAAACCGCAGACCCCACTCAGGACATTGCAAATATTTGCTGGAGATGCCCGCCGTGACGCAAGCGACTTACCCATCCACCAAAACCCGGCAAGCCGCGCCGGTACCAAGCAGCCCGATGCGCTGGGCGCGCCTTGGCTGGCAACTGGCCGGCCTCCTCTACCCCGCCGGCGCCGCGCGCGCGCTGGAACGCGCCTGGTTCCGCCCCCCCCATGGCAAAGCCCCCGATGGCGCGGGCCGGGAGTTGCTTGCCCGTGCCCGCGTTGACTGGGCATTGGTGACCGGCCAGGGAGCGAGCCGGCGTGTGCGTGTCTATCGCTGGGGCAGCGAGGGCCCCACGGTGTTGCTGGCCCACGGCTGGGGCKGCCATGCGGCGCAATGGCAGCCCCTGGTCGCGCCGCTGCTGGCCGCAGGCATGCGCGTGGTGGCCTTCGACGCGCTATCGCACGGCGGCTCCGACGCGGGCGCGCGTGGCACTGGCCAGAGCTCCGTCGTGGAAATGTCGCGCGCGCTGCTGGCCACGGCATGGCATGCCGGACCGGTCCACGCCGTGATCGCGCATTCGCTCGGCAGCGCCRCACTGGCGCTGGCCATGCGCGAAGGCCTGCACCTGCAGGCTGCCGTGATGATCGGCCCGCCGGCGGACATGCACAACGCCGCCGCGGCATTGGCCTGGCGGCTGGGCATTGGCCCCGGTGTGCTCGCGCGCATGCAGCGCAACAGCGAGCGCTGGCTGGGCATGCCGTGGTCGGCCTTCAACGTCCCCGCGCTCGGCAACGCCGTGCCGGTCCCACCGACCCTGGTGATCCACGACCGCCAGGACAAGGAAGTGGGTTGGGAAAACGGCGCGGCAATTGCCGGCGCCTGGCCCGGTGCGCAACTGATGGCCACGGACGGGCTCGGGCATCGCCGCGTGCTACATGACGCAGCTGTCATCGCGCGCATGGTGGCGTTCATCGGCGGCACTGTCGGCACATCGTCCCTCGGTGTGCCGGCGCGCATGGCCGAGGTCGAAGCCCAAGCCTGAACCTGGACCGGCCAAACTAGCGGGAAACTGCCCCTCCTCGCCAGTTCGCCGCAGCAATCCTGTCGGCTAAGTGGGTATGTGGCATGCCACATACCCACTATTGGTGGCTGGGGAAAATTCCTGGCGGTTAATTGCTTATCGGACAGAAAACGCTGGCCGGCGTGCCGGCCAGCCCCCCGTTGCCAGACCGCCCGCCAGCCTCCCATCAAAACCCTTCGAGTACCAGCTTGCCTATTGTCTGCCCGCTCTCCAGGATGGCGTGGGCCCGGCGCAGGTTGGCCGCATCGATACGCCCGAGGTGCTCCCCCAGCGTGGTCTCCAGCCGGCCGGCATCGACCAGCCGCGCCACCTCGTTAAGCAGCCGGTGCTGCTCGACCATGTCCGGCGTGCCGAACATCGAGCGGGTGAACATGAACTCCCACACAAACGTGGCGCTCTTGCTCTTCAGGTCGCCCACGGCCAGTTCGCCGCTGTTCTCCACGATCGAGCAGATCTTGCCTTGCGGGGCGATCACGCTTGCCATGGTGCCGAAGTGGCGGTCGGTATCGTTGAAGCAAAGGATGTAATCGACTTCGGCAAACCCGAGGCTGCGTAGTTGCGCGGGCATGTCGCCGCGATGGTCGATGGTGTGGTCGGCACCGAGCTTGCGGCACCAGGCGGCCGACTCGGGCCGCGACGCCGTGGCGATGACGGTCAGCCCCGCCAGGGTCCTGGCCAACTGGATGCCGATGGAGCCCACGCCCCCTGCCCCGCCGATCACGAGCACGGAACGCCCCGCGTGCTCGCCCCGGGGCGACACGCCCAGGCGATCGAACAAGGCTTCCCAGGCCGTGACCTTGAACAGCGTCACATCCGGCCCGACCGCGGCGACCGTGCCGGCGGCATCCCATCCCAGGACGCGCACGGCGGGCTCCACCTTGTCTTTCGGGGCCCGTACCTTGGTATCCACGGGATTGACTGAAATCGCCGCCACCTTGACCAACAGGTCGCGGCCTTCAGGCACGGGGGTTGCAATCTCGACATCGACCAGGGATTGCGGGTCGTCGACCGGAAGGTAACGGGTCAGGCCAACAGCTTTCATTGCAGGGCTCCTTCAAGCAGGTTCTCAGCGGCGCGGGACCGCGCCATGACCATAGCGTAGTCCCGTCTGCCTGCATTGATTAGCCGGAAAATACAACAATCAATTTCCCGAAAATCCGGAAAATGGCCAAGCGTCGCCCTACCCTATTGCGTCGTCCCCGGAATCGTCCCCGCCAGGATCTGCCCGCCTCCGTAGCTGGACTGCCGCGGCATCTCTCCGCCCAGCATCATCCGGATCGCGCAGTACTTGAATTCCGGGATCTTGCCAAAAGGATCCAGCGCCGCATTGGTGAGTTTGTTGATGGCGGCCTCGTAGTAGCAGAACGGCACGAACACGGCACCGCGCGGGGTGCCATCGTCCGCGCGCGCGAACAGCGATACCTGCCCCCGGCGCGAAGCCAGCGTCACCAGGTCGCCGGGCTGGCCGCCGAGCGCGGCGAGGTCGAGGGGATGCACCAGCGCCACCGGTTCCGGCTCGATCGCGTCCAGCACGCCGGCGCGCCGCGTCATGCTGCCGGTGTGCCAGTGCTCCAGTTGCCGCCCGGTGATCAGCACCGTCGGGTATTCCTCGTCGGGCCGCTCGGCGGCGGGAATGATGTCGGCGGGCACGAAGCGGGCCTTGCCCGTCGCGGTGGGAAACGCGTCGGTGAAGATCACGGGCTCGCCGGGATCGCCTTCGGCACGGCAGGGGTAGGTCACCGCGTTCTCGCGCTGCAGGCGCTCCCAGGTAATGCCGCCGATGCTGGGCATGGCGTGGCGCATCTCATCGAACACATCGGCCACGCTCGCGTACGGCCAGTCCAGCCCGAGCCTGGCCGCCATCTGCTGGATGATCCACAGGTCCTGGCGCGCCTGCCCTGGCGGATCGATCGCCTGGCGCCCGAGCTGCACGGTGCGGTCCGTGTTGGTAAAGGTGCCGGTTTTTTCCGGAAACGCCGATGCCGGCAGCACCACGTCGGCCAGGTAGGCCGTCTCCGTCAGGAAGATATCCTGCACCACCAGGTGGTCCAGCGCCGCCAGCGCCTCGCGCGCATGGCGGGCGTCGGGATCGGACATGGCCGGATTCTCGCCCATGATGTACATGCCGCGTACTTCGCCGCGCTCGATGGCCTGCATGACTTCGACAACGGTCAGCCCCGGCTGGTGGTCCAGCGGCACGCCCCACAGCGACTCGAAACGGGTAATGGCCTCGGGATCGTCGACGCGCTGGTAGTCCGGGTACATCATCGGGATCAGGCCGGCGTCGGAAGCGCCCTGCACGTTGTTCTGCCCGCGCAGCGGATGCAGCCCCGTGCCCGGCCGGCCGATCTGCCCCGTCATCAGCGCCAGCGCGATCAGGCAACGGGCATTGTCGGTGCCGTGCACGTGCTGGGAGATGCCCATTCCCCAGAGAATCATCGAGGCTTTGGCAGTGGCATACATGCGCGCCACATAACGGATGGTGTCGGCATCGATGCCGCAGATGGGCGCCATCGCCTCCGGGCTGTAGGCGGCCACATTGCGCAGCAGTTCGTCGTAGCCGATGGTGCGGCTGGCGATGAACGCCTTGTCGACCAGCCCGTCATCCACGATGACATGCATCATCGCGTTGAGCAGCGCCACATCGGTATCGGGCTGGAATTGCAGGAAACGATGGGCGAAGCGGGCCAGGTCGGAGCGGCGCGGATCGGCCACGATCAGCCTGGTGCCGTTCTTCACCGCGTTCTTGATCCAGCTCGCCGCCACCGGATGATTGACGGAGGGATTGGCGCCGATCACGATCACCACTTCGGCGCGAGCCACATCCATCACCGGGTTGGACACCGCGCCCGAGCCGATCCCTTCAAGCAGCGCCGCCACCGACGAGGCATGGCAAAGCCGCGTGCAATGGTCCACGTTATTGCTGCCGAAGCCGGTGCGCACCAGCTTCTGGAACAGGTAAGCCTCTTCGTTGCTGCCCTTGGCGGAACCGAAGCCGGCCAGCGCGCGCTTGCCGTGCGTATCGCGAATGCCTGCCAGCTTGCCGCCCGCGAGCGCGAGCGCCTCTTCCCAGCTGGCTTCGCGGAATACGTCCATCACGCGTTCGGGGTCCATCACGAAATCGCCGCGCTTGGGGACACCCTCGCGCCGCACCAGCGGCACGGTGAGCCGGTGCGGATGCTGCGCGTAGTCGAAACCGTAGCGGCCCTTCACGCACAGGCGCTTCTGGTTGGCCGGGCCGTCGCGTCCCTCGACAAACAGGATGCGGTTGTCCTTGACGTTGTAGGTGAGCTGGCAGCCCACGCCGCAATACGGGCAGACCGAATCCACCTGGCGCTCCGGCACCGGCAGCGCCGCGTCGCGCGCGGGCATCAGCGCGCCGGTCGGACAGGCCTGCACGCACTCCCCGCAGGCCACGCAGGTGGAAGCGCCCATCGGATCGTCCATGTCGAACACAATCGCGGCGTGGTCGCCGCGAAAGGCCAGGCCGATCACATCGTTGACCTGCTCGTCGCGGCAGGCGCGCACGCAGCGGGTGCACTGGATGCAGGCATCGAGATTGACGGCGATGGCCGGATGGGACAAGTCCGCCGGCACCGCGGCGCGCGGCGCAAAGCGCGGCTTGCCGACTGCCAGCCGCGCGGACCACTGGTCCAGTTCGTTGTTGCGCGTGTAGTGCGCCTCGGACATATCGGATTGCAGCAACTCCAGCACCATGCGCTGCGCGCGCACCGCGCGCTCCGAGCCGGTCTCGACGTCCATGCCCTGAGCCGGGTAACGGCAGCAAGACGGCGCCAGCACGCGCTCGCCCTTGATCTCCACCATGCAGGCGCGGCAGTTGCCGGCGGTGTCCAGGCCGTCCTTGTAGCACAGGTGCGGCACGTCAAAGCCCTCGCGCTGCGCCACCTTGAGCAGGCTCTCGCCCGGCCTTGCGGAGACTTCCCGGCCATTCAGGCGAAAAGTCACCGTGGTGCTGGAGGAGGCTTCGACTTGCGCACGTTCGGCGCGGGTCAGTGCATTCATATCGTCCTCGCGGCTCAGGCCAGTTCCTGCGGGAAATACTTGATCACGCAATCCACCGGGTTGGGCGCGGCCTGCCCCAGCCCGCAGATCGAGGCGTCGCGCATTACCGCGGACAGGTCCGCCAGCGCGGGCAGGTCCCACTTCGGCTGCCCGATCACATCCAGCGCCTTGGCGGTGCCCACGCGGCATGGCGTGCACTGTCCGCAGGATTCCTGCTTGAAGAAATGCATCAGGTTGCGCGCCACGGCAACGGCGCTGTCCTGCTCGGAGAACACCACGATAGCGGCCGAGCCGATAAAGCAGCCGTAGGGCTGCAGCGTATCGAAATCCAGCGGGATGTCGCCCAGCGACGCCGGCAGGATGCCGCCGGAGGCGCCGCCCGGCAGGTAACCGTAGAAGCCGTGGCCGTCCTGCATGCCGCCGCAGTACTCCTCGATCAGTTCCCTTACGGTGATGCCCGCCGGCGCCAGATGCACGCCCGGCCGCCTCACCCGCCCCGACACCGAAAAGGAACGCAGGCCATGCCGGCCATTGCGCCCCTGCGCGGAGAACCATTCCGCGCCCTTCTCCAGTAGCTCGCGCACCCAGTAGAGCGTCTCGAAGTTGTGCTCCAGCGTGGGCCGGCCGAACAAGCCGACCTGCGCCACGTAAGGCGGACGCAGCCTGGGCATGCCGCGCTTGCCTTCGATCGATTCGATCATGGCCGACTCTTCGCCGCAGATATACGCACCGGCGCCGCGGCGCAGCTGGATGTCAGGCAAACCCGGCACCGGCGGATCGGCATGCAGGCGGCGCAGTTCCTCGCCAAGCACCGCCCGGCAACCGGCATACTCGTCGCGCAGGTAGAGATAGATCGCCGAGACCTGCGTCACCGCGGCGGCGATCAGCATGCCTTCCAGGAAGCGATGCGGATCCCGTTCCAGGTAGACGCGATCCTTGAAGGTGCCTGGCTCGCCCTCGTCCAGGTTGACCGCCATCAGGCGCGGCGCCGCCTCGGCCATCACGATGCGCCATTTGCGCCCGGTGGGGAAACCCGCTCCGCCCAGCCCGCGCAGGCCGGAATCCTCCATTGTGCGAAGCACGGATTCGAAATCGCGCTCGCCCGCCGCCAAGTCCCGCAGCAACTGGTAGCCGCCCTGCGCGCGATAGTCGTCGTAGCCCAGATAGGCTTCCGGCTTATGCCGCACGGCGCGCGCGGCCACCGTGCCGGCAATGGCTGGCGCGCTGGCGAAATCAACGGGATTCTGTCCGACCAGCGCCGCGGGCGCGCGCTCGCACCGGCCGATGCACGGCGCCGCCACGACCTTGACCTCGCTGCCCAGCAGGGCCGGCAGCCTGGCGAGCAGGTCGCGGGCACCCGCAAGCTCGCAGGCGATGCCTTCGCACACGCGCACCGTCACGGCCGCCGGCGGCCGGATCGCGCCATCCGGATCCTCGCGCACCACGTCGAAGTGGTGATAGAAAGTGGCGACCTCGTAGACCTCGGCCTGCGACAGCCGCATCTCGTGCGCCAGCGCCACCAGGTGCGGGATGGCGAGCTGGCCGTAATGGTCGTTGATGGCGTGCAGGTGTTCGATCAGCAGGTCGCGCCGGCGGGAGGCATCGCCCAGCAAGGCTCTCACCTCGGCCAGCGCGGCCGGATCGGCCTGCCGCCCCTTGGGTTGACGGCGCTTGCGCTGCTTGCCGATATCCTGGACCGCGATGGGAATGACGACCGGGTTCATGGCAATCTCGGTGACTGTCTCTCGTGGGTGCCGAATGGCAACGGGGCAAGCGCTTGACACGCTTGCCCGCCGCTCTGGTCTTATCCTGCCTTGCCCGCCCGGCGGCCGCGCTGCCGGGGGCGGGCGGCGCGGGCGGGGCGTTGCCTTCGATCATATCCCTATTCCCGCCACGCGCAGGCAAGCTACCGCCTGCAGCCGGCCCAACGCGCCTCTCAGGTAAGGTCCTCAGGCACCGCGCGGTATCCCATCGGCGCCGCGGTATTGGCATGCACGTACTTCCTGGCGTGCGCCTGCCGCATCGGCTTGAGCACGAACAGGGCCAGAAAGGCGGACAGCCCTGCCATGCCGGACGCAAGCATGAAGACCGCGTGCCAGTCGCCGGTCGCGGCGGTGATGACACTGGAGAACGGCACCAGCAGCGCCGCAGTGCCCTTGGCCGTGTATAGCAGCCCGGCATTGGTGGCAGCGAACTTGGGACCGAAGGTATCGCCGCAGGTGGCCGGGAACAGGCTGTAGATTTCACCCCAGGCGAAGAACACGACGCCGGTCAGCACCACGAATGCGATGGGATCCTGCCCGTACCTGGCCAGCAGCAGGATGCCGACCGCTTCGATGGCAAAAGCCAGGCACATGGTGTTCTCGCGGCCGATGTTRTCSGAGATCCAGCCGAAGAACGGMCGGGTCAGSCCRTTSAGCACGCGGTCGATGGTCAGSGCGAAGGTCAGSGCCGGCAGCGTSAGGCCGAGCAGCGAAACCGGCACGCCATCCAGCCCGAAGTCCTTGGCGATCGGGCCGAGCTGCGCGGTAGCCATCAGGCCGCCAGCCGCCATCATCACGAACATGGCGTACATCACCCAGAAGATCGGCGACGACAGSACCTGGCGCGGCGAGGCGTTGTAGGCGGCGGTCTTGACCGCGCTCGTGACCTGGTTCAGCACCTTGGCAGAAGGCGGATAGAGCGCCATGCCCAGGAAGAACACGATCAGGCCCTGGCCCAGTCCGAACCACAGGAAGGTGGCCTCATAGCCGCTGCTCTTGATCATGTTGGCGATCGGCACCACAGTGAGCGCCGAGCCCGCGCCAAAGCCGGCTGCGGTGATCCCCGCAGCCAGCCCGCGCCGGTTGGGGAACCACTTGAGCGCATTGCCCACGCAGGTGCCGTAGACCGCGCCCGCCCCTACCCCGCCAACCGCCGCAGCGAAGTACAGCATCGGCAGCGACGAAGCCACGGAGTTCAACGCCCACGCAATCGCGCACAGCAGGCCGCCACCCACCACCACGGGACGCGGGCCATACTTGTCGACCAGGTAGCCTTCGATCGGCACCAGCCAGGTTTCGGTGACGACGAAGATGGTGAATGCCACCTGGATCGCCGTGCGGCCCCAGTGGTACTTGTCGTCGATCGGATTGACGAACAGCGTCCAGCCGTACTGCATATTGGCGATCATCGCCATGCAGATCACGCCAAAAACGAGCTGTACCCAAGGTGAGGCAAAGCGTGACTCGGGCGCGTTTTGCTGATGTTCCATTGGTGTCTCCTTACGGCGGGCAGGGCCGCCTTATGTGGAAAGGGCGTCTTCGGACACCTCTTCGGGATGGCGCTCCTGTGCGCCATCCCAGATACTGCGGTCGTTTCATTGCTATACAGTATGTGATATATCAATATAGTCAAGACGCTTTTGGGCGACTCGGAATCCACTGAAATCGTGTGGCAAGCGCCGCGGTGGCGCACCAGAAGGCGGCACGCAGGTTACTCGTGCGCCACGCGCATCAAAGCAGGCGGCCACGCCAGAATGGCCTGCTGACGGATCAATGACTTAGAGCGCCGCGCCACATCAATGGGGCGTGGGGAATAGCGGTAAACGCAATTGGAAACGGGGCGTGCGGAGTGCTCGGGCCCAAAGCATCAAGACCCACCCTCGGGAAAGTCCCTAGATAAGGTCAGGCTCGCGAACGGGTGAATGTGCTGAATGTCTGGCCCTTCAGGAAAGAAGAGCGGAGAGGCGCAGGCTTGATGCATACGCGTGCCTGTAGCGCAGGCTGCGTTCAGACCAGTGCGCAATAGCGGCGGTCGCAACCAACCGGCACGCCAGGATATCGGACCGAACAAAGTGAAAAACGGAACCCGGGGTGGCTCTGCAGACAAGCCCAAAGGCATACTTGGCGGGTAGGGCCTCAACCAAAGCGTAGTGGCAGCGATCGGCAGCCGGGCTCTGCCGATCACACCACGCCAACATCAGGCGCGGGCCAACTGAGGTTGCACACTCACGCCGGTTGCGGCGGGACTGGCGCGGCCAACACCGGCAGTTTCCTGCGACGCGCCGAGGCCGGCAAAGCGACCGTGYTCCTGGGCGCGGATCAGCACGAGGGTAGGCACGCGGGTGGCGATCAGGAAGGTGACACCGACGCCAAGCGAAACCAGGCCAAGGGCGAGACCGAGAAGAAGAGCGCTGTCCATCAGAAAACTCCAGTAAGGATGGTGGGTAGGAGTTTTCATTATATGCTGCGTCGCACTATGTGTAAATATCCTGTATGTAATATATCAGAACAAGTTTGACATCTCAGCAACAGCCCCTGTGCCGCTCCCCGCAGGCGGTGGCCGCTCCGCCCTACCCCACCCGCGCCACCAACGCCTGCTCATACTCCATCCCACGCAGCGCATCCCAGATGGCGGCAGCATTAGGCTTGAGCGAACGGCTCTTGCGCCGCACCAGCATCACCGAAGACGTGACCTGCGGCCGCAATGGCCTCATCACCGCAGCTGGGCTCAAGCCAGCCGAATTGGCCCGCGACGGCACGATCCCGATGCCCAGCCCCAACGCCACCATGCCGAAAATCGCCGCAAAATGCCCCAGCGCCTGCAGCGACCCCGCGCGCACGTGATAAACGCCAAACGCCTGCTCCACGGCCGGCTGGATCCCCGAGTGCTGGTCCAGCATCAACACGTTGGCATCGTTGAGATCGCCCCATCCTATCGTCTCCCGCGAGGCCAGCGGATGCTGCGAAGGCAGCACAGCGTGAAACGGATCCGAACACAGCGCTTCGCAAAACAGATCGTCTCCCGCCTCCGGATTGGTGGAGATGCCGAAGTCCACCTCGCCGCTGCGCACGCATTGCAACACGGACTCGTGCGAGCGGTCCTTCAGGCAGATGCCAATCCCTGGCCATGCCGCCCGGCAACCCGCCAGCCAGCCAGGCAGCGACATCGACGACAACACCGGATCGGACGCAATCTGCACCGTGCCCTGGCACGGCTTGCCAGCACCCTGGCTCTCGCGCAGCGTCTGCTCGACTTCTTCGATCAGGTGGCAGATGCGCTGCGACAGGTGCTCGCCGGCATCAGTGAGTTCGACCTGGCGTGTGGTGCGGTCGAACAGGCGCTGGTCGATCTCGTCTTCCAGCTCGCGCACGCTGCGGCTGATGGCGGACTGCGTGAGTCCAAGCTCGGCTGCGGCGCGGGTAAAGCTCTTCTGTCGCGCCACGGCGGCAAAGGCCTTCAACTGCGGAAGCGAAATATTCATGATTACCCCTTCTGTATGCATGAGGCGCGGCGCATCGTGATGGCAATCGGGCCCGGATTCGCTTGACGCGGTCCGGGCCCGGCTGGGGATTCAGTCGCTCTTGCGGGGGGATAGTCCCGCCAGGTAGGCCGGGCTGTCGGCCGCCGGCACCAGGGACTCGACATGACCGGTGATAAACCGCCTTCGCATCGGGGCCAGCACGAACTTGGCGGACAGTCCGGCGGCGATGGTCACGGCCGCCGCTACCGTAAAGACCGCGTCCCACCCGCCTCGCGCCGACAGGACCGAGGCCAGCGGTACCAGCATCGCTGCCGTGCCCTTGGCGGTGTACAGGGTGCCCGCGTTGGCCGCAGCGAACTTGCTGCCGAAGGTGTCGGCGCACAGCGCGGGAAAGATCGAGAAAATCTCGCCCCAGAACAGGAATGTGAGTGCCGCGAACGTCATGAACCAGTACGGGTTGTGGCCGAACTGCATCAGGCCGAGCAGCGACAGCCCCTCGCCGATGAAGATAAAGAACATGGTGTTCTCGCGCCCGATGCGGTCCGAGATGAATCCGCACAGCGGCCGCGTCAGGCCATTGCACAGGTTATCGATCGACAGCGTCATGGTAAGCAGCGGCAGCGTGAATCCCAGCATCGTCACCGGCATCGATGCGAAACCGAAGTCCCGGGCGATCGGTCCCAACTGCGCGGTGGCCATGATGCCGCCCGCCGCTACCGCCACAAAGGACGCGTAGATGACCCAGAACACAGGCGTCTTCACCATCCGCCCCGGCGTGAACTCGATGGGATTGGTCAGCACCGCCTTGGCGGCCACGGCGCCGGCGGGCGGACGCGGCTTGACCAGCAGCAAGGCCATCAGCAGGATGCAAATGCCTTGCAGGATGCCGAAGGTGATAAAGGCGTGCTCGTAGCCGGAGCGCTGGATCATGTTGGCGATGGGGATCACGGTGAGCGCCGAGCCCGCGCCGAAGCCGGCAGCAGTCAGGCCGGCGGCCAGCCCGCGCTTGTCCGGAAACCACTTGAGCGCATTGCCCACGCAGGTACCGTAGACGCCGCCGGCGCCGATGCCGGCAATCACCGCCGCGAGGTAAAGCTGCGGCAGGCTCGTCGCATAGGCGTTGATGACCCAGGCCAGCCCCGCGCACAGCGCGCCGCCCGCCACCACCGGGCGCGGGCCGATCTTGTCGACCAGCCAGCCTTCCAGCGGCACCAGCCAGGTCTCGGTCACGATGAAGATGGAAAAGGCCACCTGGATGGCGGACTCGCCCCAGTGGTGCTTGGCATTCATCGGGCCCACGAATAAAGTCCAGCCGTACTGCAGGTTCGCCACCAGCCCCATGCAAACCACACCGATTGCCAGCTGGAACCAGCGATTGCCAAGCCAGCCCGAACGGCCCGGGGCCGCCATATTGTCATGCGCCATGTCGTGTCTCCTGCATAGTGCGTATCGCGCTCTGCGGCGCGACGGGTAGGCTTCTCTGTGAGGGGGAGCCCTTGGTCACTACTTGATTGAGCGCGCCTGACATTGCGGCACGTGCATCCGTGGACTGATGCTAGTTCAAACTAAGTTCGGCTAAGCATAAAGTTTTTTATTATGATCATTTACGATCCTTTATAGATTGGGCGGATGAGTGCATGAAGAACGCGACGCTGCGCCAGCTCAAGGTTTTCGAGACGGTTGCCCGGCACCTGAGCTTTTCGCGGGCGGCGGAAGAGCTACACCTGACGCAGCCGGCGGTATCGACGCAGGTGCGGCAGCTCGAAGGCCATGTCGGACTCCCGCTGTTCGAACAGCTCGGCAAGAAGATCTATCTCACGCCGGCCGGGATTGAAATGCTGCACTACAGCCGCAGCATCATGCAGCAATTCCGCGAAGCGGAAGACGCCATGTCGCAGCTCAAAGGGATCTCCGGCGGGCGGCTCAATGTGGCCGTGATCAGCGCCGGCGATTACTTTTTTCCGCGGTTGCTGGCGGAATTCATGCAACGGCATGCCGGCGTGACGCTCAATCTCGCAGTGCACAATCGCGAGGAATTGCTGCACCAGCTTGCCGGCAACCTGACCGACCTGGCGGTGATGGTTCGCCCGCCGGAAGGCATGGACACCATCAGCGAATCGTTCGCGCCCCACCCCTATGTCATCGTTGCCGCGCCCAACCACCGCCTGGTGGGCGAGCGCAACGTCCCGCTCGCGGCTCTGGCAGACGAAGCCTTCGTCGCGCGCGAGAAAGGGTCCGACACCTGGAACTCCATGCAGGAAGGCTTCGCCGGGCGACTGTCCAACCTGCGCATCGCCATGGAGATCAAGAGCACCGAAACCATCAAGCAGGCGGTGATCGCCAACATGGGCATCGCCTTCCTGTCGGCGCATACCGTAGGGCTGGCACTGCAGACAGGCAATCTCGCCGTGCTGGATATCGAGGGGTTCCCGGTAATGCTCAACTGGTATGTGGTGCATCGCAAAAACAAGCGGCTGCCGCCGGTGGCGCTCGCCTTCAAGCATTTCCTGATGGAAGAAGGGGCCAGCCTGATCCAGCGCATCACCGGTGTGGACAGGCTGATAAAGCATAAGCGATAACTTATGGTTATTCAGTTAAACTTTAATTATCGTTAATTGATCGGCAAACCTATCCTCAGCTCAGGCCCACCTTTGATAGCCGCCCGAGGAGTCCGATCATGAACCAGGTCCAGTTCGAAGCCCGCCCCGCCGCCCAAGCCGACGCCGCAGCCCCGCGCGCCAACGACGAATCGCAACTCGCAGCCTACAACGCCGCATTCACCGAGCTTGGCCTGCGCTTTCGCTGGGACAGCGAGATGTACGCGTGGCTGTGCGGTATCGAATGCGAACAGAGCCGGATCGCGCGCTATATCGAGGAGTACCACGCGCACCTGCTCAACGCCTACGATGCTGACTTCCTCAGCCGCCTGATTCTCGACAAAAAGTGCGATTACCTTCGCGCGATGGGCCAGAAAGCGAACTAAGGCAGCGGTAGCCCGACACGACGCAGCAGGCAGAAAAGGGCGCGGGAAAGCGCCCTTTTCTGCCTGCTGCGTGCCGTATTGCGCGCGCCGAATGTGCGCCAGCGCACTGCCGCCGGCGAACGTGGCGCGCTATGGTCTGCCCACTACGCACAGGAACGGAGACTGGCATGGGACAGAACATGTTCGAAGCCGGCGCACCAGCCGGTGCCCGCGCTCAGCGCCGCGAGGGGACGTTCGCCAGCTCCCGTGCGCTTGCATTGCAGAACTGTCCGATCGAACCATCCTGGATCCGTACCGGTGCCCCGCGGACGCATGCCGCCCAGCACTCGGGCGCGATCGATGGCCTGGCATCCACCAATATCTGGGAATGCACCACCGGCACCTTCGAGTGGTACTACGGCTGGGAGGAAACCGTGTTTATCCTGGATGGGCAGGTGAAGGTAACCAGCCCGGGYGGCCAGGTCCATGTGCTCAAGGCCGGCGACATCGGCTATTTCCCCGCCGACACCACCTGGCTGTGGGAAGTCGATGGCTATGTGCGCAAGATCGCCTTCTGCCGCAAGCATGTGCCACTGGTGCTGAATGTCCCCCTGCGGGTACTTGCACGGCTGGGGCTCAGTCGCCGCCTGCGCAAGGGATGCGCCGCGGCATGCAACGCATTGCGCTGGCTGGCCGGGCGCGTCCGGCTGCGCGACACCTCCGCCCTGACCCTGCTGCTGACACTGCCGCTCTGACGCCTGCCGGGCGCTGGCCTTGCCCGCGCCCGCGCACCCGCTCAGCCGCGCATGTGGTTGACCAGTGAACCGATGCCCTCGATCGTCACCTCGACCACGGCGCCATCCTTCATCGATCCGACACCGAGTGAAGTGCCGCAGGCGATCACGTCGCCAGGCATCAGCGTGAGATCCTGCGAGATCAGGCTGACCTGCTGCTCAGGCGAGAAGATCAGGTCCGACAGCGGGTAGTTCTGCCGCTCCGCCCCGTCCAGCCGCGTCACCACGCACGCGGCACGCCAGTCGAAATTCGTGACGATGGCCGGCCCCAGGCAGCCGAAGGTATCGAAGCCCTTGGCGCGGCACCATTGCGGGAAAGCGGGATCCTCGGCAATGATCTCTCCGGCGGTCACGTCGTTGACCACGGTATAGCCAAAGATATGCGAGGCGGCCTCTTCCGGCGACACGTTGCGGCAACGGCGCCCGATCACGATGCCCAGTTCGCCCTCGTAGACGATCTTGCCCCCATAGCTGCGCGGCCGCAGGATGGCATCGCCCGGGCCAGCCACCGAGCTCGCCGGCTTGATCAGGAACAGCGGGTGCGCCGGCACCGGTTTTTCGAGCTTGCGCGCCAGCGCATGGAAGTTGTTCCATAGCGCCACGATCTTGCCCGGGTCGCACGGGCTCAGCAGGCGCAGCCCCTCGCGCGGCAAAGCCGCGCCGGTGGGTTCCGGCCGCGCGTAGCCGGGGCCGTCGTACTCGATGACATGATCCCCCTCGATACGGCCAAAACCGATCTCCCCGTCCCCGGTCTGGAAGCGAATCCACGTTTGCACAGTCCACTCCTCCGGCGGGCGCGGCATGCTGCCCGCGTCCACCCTTGTCCCACATTGTCGAAAGCCGGGCCCGCGCGCGGCGGGCCCGGCCTTGCCGCTGGGTCTTGCCCTCAGATCTTGCCGGCGCCGCGAGCCCACTTGTATTTGGCGCCCAGCACCGCGACCGGGATCTCTGTGGAGTAGGCATACGACGGCACGCCGTGTTCGTACAGGTACTCGGCTGCCTCCTCCACCTGCACGTCGCCTGCCAGCGAGGCCACGATCGGCTTCTCGATGCCACGCGCCGCCATTTCCTCCTTCACCTCCACCACCAGCTTCGCGAACACCATCGGTGGCGTGATGATGGTGTGCCAGTAGCCCAGGATGATGGCGTGGATGCGCGGGTCCTCCATGCCCAGGCGCAGGGTGTTCTTGTAGGTGGATGGCGGTTCGCCGCCGGTGATATCGACCGGGTTGCCCGCCGCGCCAAAGGGCGGGATGAACTTGCGGAAGGCCGCGTCGAGATCGTCCGGCATGGTCATCAGCGACAGGTTGTTGTCCACGCACGCATCCGACAACAGCACGCCCGAGCCGCCTGCGCCCGTGATGATCACCACGTTCTCGCCCTTGGGCGTCGGCAGCTTCGGAATCCCCCGCGCATACTCCAGCAGATCGCGCAGCGAGCGCGCACGGATCACGCCGCACTGCCGGAACACGTCCTCGTAGATCTTATCGTTGCCGGCCAGCGCGCCGGTGTGCGAACTGGCGGCGCGCGCGCCCATGCTGGTGCGTCCGGCCTTGAGCACCACCACCGGCTTCTTCTTCGACACCCGCTTTGCGGCTTCGGCGAAGGCGCGGCCGTCCTTCAGGTCCTCGCAGTGCTGGGCGATGATCTCGGTGTTGTCGTCCTGCTCGAAGAAGGTAAGCAGGTCGTCCTCATCGATATCGGACTTGTTGCCCAGCCCGACAATGGCCGAAACGCCCATCTTGGCCGAACGCGAGAAGCCGATGATGGCCATGCCGATGCCGCCGGACTGCGACGACAGCGCCGCCTTGCCCTTGACATCGTAAGGCGTGCAGAAGGTCGCGCACAGGTTCTTTGGCGTGTAGTAGAAGCCGTAGATATTCGGCCCCATCAAGCGGATATCGTGCTTGCGCGCGATGGCGACGATCTCTTCCTGCCCTTCCACGTTGCCGGTCTCGGCAAACCCTGAGGGAATCAGCACCGCGCCTGGAATATGCTTCTCGCCCACCTCTTCCAGCGCCCCGGCCACCAGCTTGGCGGGAATGGCGAACACCGCCACATCCACCTCGCCCGGCACGTCGAGCACGCTCTTGTACGCGGTCATGCCCATGATCTCGCCACCCTTGGGATGGATCGGGTAGATCTTGCCCCAGTAGCCGCCGTTGATCAGGTTCTTCATCACCGAGTTGCCGATCTTGCCGTCCTCGTTTGATGCGCCGATCACGGCCACCGAATCGGGACGCATGATGCGGTTCATCTGCCTGACGATGTCTTCCTGGCTGGGGCGATAGCGCTCCGGCTGCGGCGCGAAGTCCACCACGATGCGCACGTCGGCGGCAATGGCGCCGTCCTTGCTGGCGAATACCGGGTTAAGGTCAAGCTCCGAGATATCCGGGAAATCGCTCACCAGCTCCGACACGCGCTGGATCATGCCGGCCAGCGCCTCGCGATTGGCCGGATCGGCGCCGCGCACGCCTTTGAGCACTTCGGCGGCGGCAATGCCGTCGAGCATCGACAGCGCATCCTCCTGGCTGGCCGGGGCCATGCGGAAGGTAATGTCCTTGAGCACTTCCACCAGCACGCCGCCCAGGCCGAAGGCCACGAGCTTGCCGAAGGACGGATCGGTGACGGCGCCAATGATGACCTCCTGCCCGCCGGTAATCATCTGCTGCACCTGAACGCCAACGATAYTGGCGTTGGGAGCGTACTTCTTCGCATTCCCGACGATGGTCAGGTAACCGCGCTCCACATCCGCGGCGCTTTTCAGGCCCACCAGCACGCCGCCGGCCTCGGTCTTGTGCAGGATGTCGGGCGAGACGATCTTGAGCACTACCGGATACCCCATCTTGTCAGCCAGCTCGACTGCGCCGGTCGGCGTCCTGGCCACGCCCTCGCCCGGCACCGAAATGCCGTAGGCATCGCACACCAGCTTGYCTTCGGGCGCAGTCAGTGCATTGCGGCCTTCTTCCTTCACGGCGGCGAGAATCTTCCGCACCGCGTCCTTGTTGTGTGCCATGTCAGGTCTCCATCTGTTCATGGATTGCGTAGGGATGAGCCGGTCCGCGCCCTTGCGCGAAAGCGCGAGGGCGGGCGGCTTGCAAACTCACTGCGGGAAGTGCTTGAAGCGCTTGAAGTGCCTCGGGTACGTTCAGGGCATCAGACTGCCCCGGCGGCGCGCAAGGCTTCGATCTGCGCGGGCGTGCGGCCCAGCCAGTCGAGGATCTCTTCGGTATGCTCGCCCAGCAGCGGCGAACGCTCGACCTCCACCGGCGATGCCGACAAGGTGATCGGGCAGCCGAGTTGCACATACTGGCCGCGTTCCGGGTGATCCAGTTCCACCAGGTAGCCACGCTCGTACAGTGACTTGTCCTCGATCAGGTCCTTCATCGACAGGATCGGCCCGCACGGCACGTCGACCTCGTTGAGGGCATCCATCACTTCGAACTTGGTGCGCGTGCGCGTCCATTTCTCGATGATGGAGAAACACTCTTCCAGGCATTTGAGGCGGGCCTCCGGCGAGGCGAACTGCGGATGGGTGATCAGCTCCTCCCTGCCGCACAAGCGCATCAGCGGCTCCCAGCCTTGCGGCTGCACGATCACGTAGACGTAGTCGTTGGCGCCGCCGGGCGCGCAGCGCAGCGCGGCGCCGGGCTGGCCGCCGCCCGAGGCATTGCCCGCGCGCGGCACGAAGTCGTCGAACTCCTGGTTGGGGTACTCGCGCATCGGCCCCGCGGCCAGGCGCTGCTGGTCGCGCAGCTTSACSCGGCACAGRTTSAGCACGGMGTCCTGCATCGCCACTTCCACGCGCTGGCCACGCCCGGAATGCTCGCGTTGCAGCAGTGCCGCCAGGATGCCCACCACGCAGTGGATGCCAGTGCCGGAGTCTCCGATCTGCGCGCCGGTGACTGTCGGCGCGCCATCCGCCGTGCCGGTGGTGCTGGCCGAGCCGCCCATGCACTGGGCCACGTTCTCATAGGCCTTGCAGTCCGCGAACGGTCCCGGGCCGAAGCCCTTGATCGACGCGTAGATCAGCCGCGGGTTCAGCGTCTGCAGGCGGTCCCAGTCGAAGCCGGCGCGGTCCAGCACGCCGGGGCCGAAGTTCTCCACCAGCACGTCGCAGCGCCGCACCAGGTCTTCCAGCAGCGCCTTGCCCTCCGGCGTCTTCATATTGAGCGTGAGGCTGCGCTTGTTGGAGTTCAGCATGGTGAAGTACAGGCTGTCTGCGTTGGGCACATCGCGCAGCTGGCTGCGCGTGATGTCGCCGCGCCCCGGCAACTCCACCTTGATCACGTCGGCCCCCAGCCATGCCATCAGCTGGGTGGCCGAAGGGCCGGCCTGCACATGGGTCATGTCCAGGATCCGCACACCGTCCAGTGCCTTGTTCATGGTTTGTCTCCTCGCCACCGGTTATTTGTACATGGTCTGGTTCTTGGTGCCCGGCGCGTACTCGCGCGGGTCCACCCAAATATTGATCACGGCCGATTTTCCGGTGCGCTGCACCGCCTCGCGTCCGCGCTGCAATGCGCCGGCGATCTTGCCCGGCTCGCGCACTTCCTCGCCATAGCCGCCCAGCATTTCGGCGAACTTGGAGAACGGCACGTCCGACAGTAGGTTGCCGACGTTGCCGCGCTCGTCGCCGTACTTGGCGAGCTGGCCGTAGCGGATCTGGTTCATGGCGGAGTTGTTGCCGATCACCGCCAGGTAGGGCACGCCAAAACGGTTGGCGGTTTCCATGTCGAACGCCGTCATGCCGAACGAGCCGTCACCGTAGTAGCAGAGGATTTCCTTGTTCGGGTTGGCCAGGCCGGCGGCGATGGCAAAGCCTGTGCCGACGCCCAGCGAGCCCAGCGCGCCCGGGTCCATCCACTGCCCGGGACGGCGCGGACGCACCGCCTGCGCGGAAATGGTCACCACGTCGCCGCCGTCGCCGATGTAGACCGTGTCGTCCGACAGGAACTCATTCAGTTCATAGGCCACGCGGTACGGATGGATCGGCGTGTTTTCCGAGCGGAACAGCGGCATCAGCTTGGCGGTGGCGACGGCCTCGGCTTCGGTCAGCTGGCCCATCCATTTCTGCCGCGCCTGGCGCTTGTCGTTCTTGATGCGGCCGCTGGCAGCCTGCAGCACCGCACCGAGGATGGCGCCGGGGTCGCCCACCAGGCCAAGGTCGATCTCGCGGTTCTTGCCAACCGTGCGGTAATCCATGTCGATCTGCACCAGCGTCAGCTCCTTGCTGATGCGCTTGCCATAGCCCATGCGGAAGTCGAACGGCGTGCCCACGATGATCAGTACGTCGGCATTGGCGAAAGCTTGCGTACGGGTGCGGTCGAAGTGGTGCGGATCGCCCGGCGGCAGCAAGCCACGGCTGGCGCCGTTGAAGTAGCCGGGAATATCCAGGCCCTTGAGCAGCGCGATGGCTTCCTCATGCCCGCGCGCGGTCCAGACCTGCTGGCCGTAGAGAATCGCCGGGCGCTCGGCATTGACCAGGATGTCGGCCAGGCGCTCGATATCCTTCGGGTCGCCAATCGATTTAGTGGAAGCGCGATAGTGGCCGGGGCGCGGAATCACCGCGCGCGCCGCATCGACTTCGCGGTCGAGCACGTCGCGCGGGATTTCCAGGTACGACGGGCCGGGCGCGCCATTGAAGCACTCGCGCGCCGCCATCGAGATCATGTCCGCCACGCGCTCGGTGCTGGGGATGGTGGCCGCGAACTTGGTGATGGGCGACATCATGTCGACATGCGGCAGGTCCTGCAGCGAACCCATCTTGTGCTGGGACAGGGCACCCTGCCCGCCGATGTGAATGATCGGGCTTTCCGAGCGGAAGGCCGTCGCCACGCCGGTCACGGCGTTGGTGCAGCCCGGACCTGCGGTGGTCACCACGCAGCCCAGCTTGCCGGTCTGGCGCGCGTAGCCGTCCGCCGCATGAGCGGCTACCTGCTCGTGGCGCACGTCGATGATGCGGATGCCCTCGTCCACGCAGCCGTCGTAAATGTCGATGATATGGCCGCCACAGAGCGTGAAGATGGTGTCGACGCCTTCGTTCTTCAGGGCCCGCGCTACCAGGTGGCCGCCGGAAATAACGCCGGCATCGCGGGTCTTCTGCTTCAGGGTGTCTTCGGCCGTGGTGGATTCGGACCGCGTGGGTGCGACTGCAGACATGTCTTGGTCTCCTCGTTGACTGGGTTGCGACAGGCTGTGACGCGGACCTGGCCCGTTGTCACGACACCCGTTCGCCCTTTGCTGCTTTGCTGCCTGGCCGGTGCCTACCCTGCATGTCACCGGCCCTGCGACGCCATCGATCCATTTCGAAGGATCTTGATGACATACGGTATGTGATATATCAACGAAGCTCAAGGGAAATTTGGATGCTTGCCCAGGAGTTTCAACGATGCGATGCAGCAAATCGCCGCAAGATGGATGACAAATAAGAACAATTGCTGAATACGTGCCGATTCATTCCGTTTCCGCACAGCTGAYGAGCGCCCCGGCCCCAGCCTCCGCTTCGTGGAAAATTCGCTTGTTTCTCGTTGATATATTACATACCATATTTCACAGCGCGTCTTGCCGGACCATCCGGTTTCGCGGCTCGCCGGCACCCGCATCACCAAGAGCGAGGAGACTTGTGAACATTCACGAATATCAGGCCAAGGAATAGCTCAGGCGCTTCGACGAGGCCGTGCCGCGCGGGGCCGTTGCGTTTACCCCGGAGGAAGCCGCCAGCGCGGCACGCAAGATCGGCGGATCGGTCTGGGTGGTGAAGTCCCAGATCCATGCCGGCGGCCGCGGCGCCGGCCGCTTTGCCGGCGATCCGGGCGGCAAGGGCGGCGTGCGCGTGGTCAAGTCAGTCGATGCCGTGCGTACGCAGGCCGAACAGATGCTCGGCAAAGTGCTGGTCACCAAGCAGACCGGAGAAGCCGGCCGCGAAGTGCGCCGCCTATATGTAGAAGAAGGCTGCGAGATTGCCCGCGAGCTATACCTGGGCATGCTGATCGACCGCGCCACCTCCCGCATCACGCTGATGGCCTCCACCGAAGGCGGCATGGAAATCGAGGAAGTCGCGGCCCGCACGCCGGAGAAAATCCTGAAAGTCGCGATCGAGCCGGCCAGCGGCATCCAGCCCTTCCACGCGCGCCGCCTGGCCTTTGGGCTGGGGCTGACCGGCAAGCAGGTCAGCGCGGCATCGCGCTTTATCCTCTCGGCCTACCGTGCATTTACCGAGCTGGACGCGTCGGTGGTCGAAATCAACCCGCTGGTGGTGACGCGCGCTGGCGACGTGATCGCGCTCGACGCCAAGTTCAACTTCGACGACAACGCGCTGTACCGCCATCCGGACATCGAAGCCTTGCGCGACGAAACCGAGGAAGATCCCGCCGAATCCGCGGCGGCCCGCCATGGGCTGAACTACGTCAAGCTCGACGGCAGCATCGGCTGCATGGTCAACGGCGCCGGGCTGGCCATGGCCACCATGGACATCATCAAGCTCTATGGCGGGGAGCCGGCCAACTTCCTCGACGTGGGTGGCGGCGCCACCAGGGAACGTGTGACGGCGGCATTCCGCCTGATCCTCGACGACCCCAAGGTCAAGGGCATCCTGGTCAATATCTTCGGCGGCATCATGCGCTGCGACGTGATCGCCGAAGGCGTGGTGGCCGCCGCGCGCGAGATCGACCTGACGGTCCCGCTGGTGGTCCGGCTGGAAGGCACCAACGTGGAACTCGGCAAGGCCATCCTGCGCGACTCCGGCTTGCCGATCCTGTCGGCCGACCACCTTGCCGACGCCGCGGAGAAAGTGGTCAAGGCCGTTCAAGGCGTCGTGCAAACTGGCAATAACGGCGATAAGGGAGGGAAATGACATGGCCGTACTGATCCATCAAGACACCAAGGTAATCTGTCAGGGCTTCACCGGCGCGCAAGGTACCTTCCACTCCGAACAGGCGCTGGCCTACGGCACGCGCATGGTCGGCGGCGTCACCCCCGGCAAGGGCGGCGAGACGCATCTCGGGCTCCCGGTGTTCGACACCGTAGCCGCCGCGGTGGAGCGCACGGGCGCCGACGCCTCGGTCATCTACGTGCCCCCGCCCTTCGCTGYCGACGCCATCCTGGAAGCCGTGGACGCGGGCATCGGCCTGATCGTGTGCATTACCGAAGGCATCCCGGTGATCGATATGGTGCGGGTCAAGCGCGCGCTATCCGGTTCGGGCAGCCGTCTGGTCGGGCCAAATTGTCCGGGCGTGATCACGCCGGGACAATGCAAGATCGGCATCATGCCGGGCCATATCCATCGCCCCGGCAAGATCGGCGTGGTGTCCCGTTCCGGCACGCTGACTTATGAAGCGGTGGCGCAAACCACGGCCGCCGGGCTCGGGCAGAGCACCTGCATCGGCATCGGCGGCGATCCGGTCAACGGCACCAACTTTATCGATTGCCTGCAGATGTTCCTGGCCGACGACGACACCGAAGGCATCATCATGATCGGCGAGATCGGCGGCTCTGCCGAGGAAGAAGCCGCGCAGTTCCTGCGCGATGCGCGCAGCGGCGGGCAGGCCAAACCCGTGGTGGGTTTTATCGCCGGCACCACCGCCCCGCCGGGCCGGCGCATGGGGCATGCAGGGGCCATCATCTCCGGCGGCATGGGGACCGCCGAGGCAAAGATCGACGCCATGCGCGCCGCCGGCATCCGGGTAGCGCGTTCGCCGGCCGAACTGGGCAAAACCATGGTGGCGGCGATGGGCGCGTAGCACGTTGGCGTTGTCAATGAAAAACGGCGGACAATATCCGCCGTTTTTCTTATTGCCATGGCGTCCGGTACGCTTGCTGCTCAATCGAGGAAATCGCAGTGCTTTTCGACATAGTCGGCGAGGTCCAGCGAATGCTGGCGCACCAGCTTCTCCGCCAGCTCGGTATCGCGCTTCTCCAGCGCCTCGATAATCCGCAAATGATCGACGATGGAACGCGAGGCGCGATCACTCTGCGAGATCGTCATCTTCCGTATCGCGCGCACATGGACAAAGATATTCTTGATCGAGTCCATGATGATCTGCGACTTCGACAACTGCACGATCGCCTGGTGAAAGGCGATATTCGCGTCGGAGTACTCCTCGATATGCTCAGCCGGGGTCGCATCGCGGAAGCTGTCGAACATATGGCGCAACTGCGCGATCTCCGCGTCGCTGGCATGCAAGGTGGCGAGGCGCGCGGCCATGCTCTCCAGCGCCGCCCACACCTGGATCATTTCCACGATCTCGCGCTTGGTCTTGCGCATGATGTAGATGCCGCGCCGCGGCACCGTACGCAGGAAACCCTCCTGCTCCAGGAGCGTCATGGCTTCGCGGATGGGGGTGCGGCTCACGCCCAGCGCTTCGCTCAGGACACGCTCGTCCAGCCGGATTTCCTCGGTCGACTGATAGATATCGGCGTCGGCAATGGCCTGGCGCAGCATGGCGTACGCCTGGTCGCGCAGGCTGGCGCCCGCATTGATGGGTTGCAGGGACAGGGTCAGTCCAGCTGGCTGAACGGCGGATGGGCTTTGCACAGACATGAATGGGCTCTTGTTGATACCAGCGCCTCGGCGCACAGGGCAGTGGCCGGCAGCTTGCCGCCTAGCTTACCAAAAGCAGCCATCACATGAGTCGAATGCATAGCAAAATGCACAATTGACATAAATCGGCTGCCGGGAACGGCGGTTTTACGTATATGGTATATCACATGGTGCGCCGCCGTAGTGGGCCGGCGCGGCCATGTGCTACCGGAATGCCTGCCCGGCCATCCCGCTCAAGCCGCCTGCGCCATCCTTTCGCGCTGCTTGATCAGGCCCAGCACCGTGTCCACCATCGGCGTGGGCTGCCGCACCAGCCGCCCCATTTCCTGCACCACGGTCAGCAAGGGGTCGATCTCCATCGCGCGCCCCGCTTCCAGATCCTGCAGCATGGAAGTCTTGTGCGCACCCACCGCGCCGGCGCCGTCGATGCGGCGCTCCACGTCGACGCGGAAATGCACACCGAAGCGCTCGGCAATCGCCTGGGCTTCCAGCATCATCGCCCGCGACAGCCCGCGGGTGGCGGGATCGGAAGTAATGATATCCAGCGTGGCGTGCGTAAGCGCGCTGATCGGATTGAAGCACAGGTTGCCCCACAGCTTGAGCCAGATCTCGTCGCGGATATTGTCGCGGATGGGCGCGTCCAGCCCGGCGGCCACCATCATTTCACTCAGGTGGCTGACGCGCGCCGACTTGCTGCCGTCGGGCTCGCCGAGCGGGAACTTCTTGCCGTAGACATGGCGAATGACGCCGGGCTCGGCAATCTCCGCGGCGGGATACAGCACGCAGCCGATYGCACGCTCGGGACCCAGGCCGCGCCACTGGCGCCCGCCCGGGTCCACGCTTTCCAGCGTGGTACCGGCCAGCGGGCCGCCATGCTGATGGAAGTACCAGTAGGGAATGCCGTTCACGCCAGTCACGATGGCCGTCTTCGGCCCGAGCAAGGGCTGCATCAGGTCCACCACGCCCGGCACGGAATGCGCCTTCAAGGTGATGAAGACGTAATCCTGCGGCCCCAGCTGGGCGGGGTCGTCGGTGCAGTTGACCCTGGCCACCCGCTCCTCCCCGTCGCACAGCAGGCGCAGGCCGTCGGCCTTCATCGCGGCGAGGTGGGGGCCGCGTGCGACCAGGCTGACTTCGGCGCCCGCCAGGGCAAGCTGAACGCCGATATAGCCGCCGATGGCGCCGGCACCATAGATACACACTTTCATCAGTTGTCTCCTGTGGTTTTATGGGTATATCCATTGATATATCACATACTATATCCCACAGAAAAAGAGTACAACCTCAATCTTGCAGGGCGGCGCCCCGGACACGTGTGGCACCGCCATCTACGCTGCGCGGGATCTCGGTGGCCGTTTAAGCCAAAAAATGCCATTTACAGCACTTTCAATCACCCTTTTCCGAACTTTCCTTCACCCCAAGCGTCATTTAGAGTTCTGCCCATTCCGGCGTGTTGCGCCAAGGATCCCTGCCTTCGATGATGAATCGCCGCACCCTGCTCGTTTCCGCGACCGCTTCCGCCGCCCTGGCGGCCCTCGGCATCACACCATCCGTGCTGGCGGCCGGCAAGATCAAGCTGGGCGACGCCCGCCCCTTCAGCTTCGACACCCTGATTGAGCAAGCCCGCACCCTGGCTGGCCGGGCTTATGCGCCCCCCGCCACGGCACCGGCCGACATCCTCGCCAGGATCGACTACGAGGCGCACGGCAAGATTCGCTTCAAGACCGATGACGCGCTGTTCGCGGACGGGCCCGGCCAGTTCCCGGTGACCTTCTTCCACCTGGGCACCTTCTTCCGCCAGCCGGTGCGCATGCACGTGATCGACAGCGCCAAGGGCGCGCCGGCGGCGCGCGAGATCGTGTATGACGAGTCGTATTTCGACATGCCGGCCGACAGCCCGGCGCGCAAGCTGGCGCGCGGCAGCGGCTTTGCCGGCTTCCGCTTCCAGGAAAGCCGCCTGGCCGACCAGAAGAAACTCGACTGGAAGAAGAACGACTGGGTGGCCTTCCTTGGCGCCTCGTATTTCCGCGCCATCGGCGAACTCTACCAGTACGGCCTGTCCGCGCGCGGCATTGCCATCGACGTGGCCGAGACCGGCAAGCCGGAGGAGTTTCCGAGCTTCACGCATTTCTATTTCGAGACGCCCGCGGGCAACGGCGACAGCGTCACGGTCTATGCCCTGCTCGATGGCCCCAGCGTGGCCGGCGCGTACCGCTTCGTCATGCAGCGCGGCAAAGGCGTGCTGATGGATATCGATTGCGCGCTGTTCCTGCGCAAGGATGTGGCGCGCCTGGGCCTGACGCCGCTGACGTCGATGTGCTGGTTCTCGGAAGCCAGCAAGGGCACCGCCGTGGACTGGCGCCCTGAAGTGCACGATTCCGACGGCCTGGCGATCTGGAACGGGGCCGGCGAACATATCTGGCGCCCGCTCAACAACCCGCCGCGCACCATGGCTTCGAGCTTTGGCGATGACAATCCGCGCGGCTTCGGCCTGCTGCAGCGCGATCGCAACTTCGATCACTACCAGGATGGCGTCCATTACGAGCGGCGGCCCAGCCTGTGGGTCGAGCCGCGCGACGGCTGGGGCGCGGGCACGGTGCAACTGATAGAAATTCCCACCGACGACGAGATCCACGACAACATCGTCGCGATGTGGGTGCCCAAGGCACAGGCCAAGGCCGGCAGCAGCTTCCGCTTGCGCTACCGGCTGCACTGGCTGGCCGACGAGCCTTATCCGAGCCCGCTGGCGCGTTGCGTGGCTACCCGGCTGGGCAACGGCGGGCAGCCCGGACAGGCACGCCCGCAAGGCGTGCGCAAGTTCATGGTGGAGTTCAAGGGGGCGCCGCTGGAGAAACTGCCCTACGGCACCAAGCCGGAAGCGGTACTGAGCAGTTCGCGCGGCACCTTTTCCTATATATTTACCGAAGCGGTGCCCAATGGCGTCGCCGGGCACTGGCGTGCCCAGTTCGATCTCACCGCCGAAGGCAAGGAACCGATCGACCTGCGCCTGTTCCTGCGCCTGGACGGCAAGCCGCTGTCGGAAACCTGGCTTTACCAGTACCACCCGTTCAACTCGCCGACTGGCCATGGCACTTGAGCGTTGGCGGCATCCCGCACGATGGCCGGGCGATGCCCGCCGCTCTGAGCAGGCTGGTGACGGACATACTGCTGGCATGATGTTGCCGCGCGTGAAGCGGGTATCATCACGGCAACCAGGCAGCCGGCTGTCCACCCTCCCCGGCTGCCGCGCCTTGCGCCATTACGACAACAACACATAACGACCACGGTTTCGACCGCTCCCATGATTTCCGCAGATCTCGCCGGCGCTGCCGGCACCGGTCCCGACGATTCCCTGCCCCGCGCCGAGCGGGCCTACCAGCACCTGCGCAACGCCATCCAGGCTGGGCAACTGCCCTCCGGCACCCGCCTGCGCGAAGTGGAGCTGGCGGCCACGCTGGGACTGTCGCGCACGCCGGTGCGCGAAGCGCTATCGCGCCTGGAGTCCGAAGGCCTCGTCGTCAACGAGCCCAACCGCGGCATGATGGTGACGCGACTCGACGCCAGCATGGTCAGCGAGCTCTATGTCATGCGCGAGGTGCTGGAAGGCACCGCCGCCGCGCTCGCCGCGCGCCACGCCACCGATGTGGAAATCTCGCTGCTGCGCGATATCGTCCAGCGCGACCTCGCCATCGCCGACCAGCCCGACAAGCTCGCCGCCAACAACCGGCTCTTCCACGAAACCCTGCACCGTTGCGCGCACAACCGCTACCTGCTCAAGACGCTACGCTCCCTGCACGAGTCGATGGCGCTGCTGGGCCGCACCACGCTGGCGCTGCCGGGACGCGCGCAGGTTTCCTACGAAGACCACATCGCACTGGTGGAAGCCCTGGAACAGCGCGAGCCCGCGCTCGCCGAGCAGATCACGCGCCGGCATATCCAGCAGGCCTACAAGGCACGCCTGTCGATGTGGATCGAAGAACAATCCGAATCCTGAGCCGCCGCCCCGCCAGTTGCCTCGGGCGGCCTCCGGCCTCCTGAAGTCACGCCGCCGCGACCGCCCGCGCGCCGCGCCAGGTACCCAGGCTAAGCACCGCAAGCGCCCCCAGGATCAGCGCCACCGCACCCAGGGTCTGCGGCGCGATCTGCTCGCTGCCCAGCCAGGCGCCTACAGCCAGGGCCACCGGCGGGTTGACATAGACATAGCTGCTGGAAATCGTCGGCGAGACGTTCGCCACCAGATGCATGTAGGCGGAAAACGCCACCAGCGATCCCGCCACCACCAGATAAACCCAGGCCCACCACGCCTGGCTGCTGACGGTACGCGGCCAGGGTTCGCCGAGCGCAGCGGAAAGCGCCAGCAGGATTGCCCCACCCAGCAGCATCTCCGCGGCAAACGCCACCGCGCCGCGTGGCAGGTCCAGGTGCCTGGCGAGCTGCGAGCCGAACGACCAGCTGGCAATGGCCGTCAGCAATGCCACAACCCCGGTGGCACTCGCGCGGAATTCCGCGCCGCCGGTCAGCACCAGGATGCCCTGGCTGCCCAGCGCGATGGCCAGCCCCTCATACCAGCGCGGCCGCCCGCCGAAGCAGAATCCCCAGAACAAACCAAAGATAGGCATCGCGCCGATCATCACGGTGGTCGCTCCGGAGGAAATGGTCTGCTCGGCCACCGCAGTCAGCCCCATGCCGCCGACCAGCAGGAAACCCGCCAGCACGGCGCAATTGCGCAACTGGCGCAGCGTCGGCATGGCAGCACCGCGATACCGCAGCCACAACGCCAGCAGCAGGCCCGCGCAGACAAAGCGCGAGCCCATCATCAGGAACGGCGGGAAGCTCTCCAGCGTGAAGCGGATTGCGAGATAGGTCGTGCCCCAAACCAGATAGGTGATCAGCAGGCAAAGGACGAGGCGGGGCGACAGCATGGCGAGCGCGGAGTGCCGCAGAAGACAGGGGCCTCCACGATAACGCCATCCCGCACGGCTTCAAAAGGAAAACGCCTGGCAAGCGTTGTTAGGCAAACTCACAAGGCAGGGAGACTGGTCTACCCGGAAGGCGGCAGCCGAAAGTGGAAGCCGGTGAGCGCTAACCGCGACCCGGTGAGTATCAAATAAGGTTCTTCAGACTTTCGTGTGGGTAGGTAGTACGCTTTCGCGCATGGCTTGGTAAGGAGGTGTGCGATGGACAGCGTGGAACTGTACCGGCAGCTGCTTGGCGTGACTGCGCCATGGACGGTGGAGCGTGTCGACCTGGACGTGGCGC
>NZ_JBFTLX010000075.1:0-38400 GCF_056396665.1 Cupriavidus sp. 05T313
ACTCAACTCAGAACGCCACGTTGTCCGCGCCCTTCAGGCCGAGGATCTCGCGCGCCTCGTCGGGCGTCGCGACATCGATGTTCAACGCCTCCAGCACGCTGCGGATACGCAGCACCTGCTCGGCGCTCGAAGCCGCCAGCCGGCCGTGGCCGATCCACAGCGAATCCTCCAGGCCGACCCGCACGTTGGCGCCCATCGCTGCGCCGATGGTAGCCAGCGGAATCTGGTTGCGCCCGGCGCCGAGGATGGACCAGCGGTACTGGTCGCCGAACAGCCGGTTCGCGGTCCGATGCATATGCATCAGGTCTTCCGGATCGCCACCGATGCCGCCCAGGATGCCGAACACCGACTGTACGAACACCGGCGCCTTGACCAGCCCGCGATCCAGGAAATGCTTCAGGTTGTTCAGGTGGCTGATGTCATAGCACTCGAACTCGAAGCGCGTGCCGTTGGCGTTGCCGATCTTCAGGATATTCTCGATGTCGCTGAAGGTGTTCTTGAAGATCAGGTTGCGGCTGTTCTCCAGATGCTCGCGCTCCCATTCGTGCCTGAACTCCTTGAAACGCTCCAGCATCGGGAACAGGCCGAAGTTCATCGAGCCCATGTTAAGCGACGCAAGTTCCGGCTTGAAGGTGGTGGCAGGGAGCATGCGCTCCTCCACGGTCATGTGGGGGCTGCCGCCGGTGGTGATGTTGATCACGGCATTGGTGGCGGACTTGATCTTCGACAGGAACGGCCGGAACAGCTCCGGATCCTGCGACGGCCGCCCGTCCTTCGGATCGCGCGCGTGCAGGTGCAGGATGGCCGCGCCTGCCTTGGCCGCGTCGATGGCGGCAGTGGCGATTTCCTCGGCGCTTACCGGCAGGTGCGGCGACATGCTGGGCGTGTGGATCGCGCCGGTAGGGGCGCAGGTGATGATGGCTTTGGATCGGGCTGCCATGGCGGGCTCCGTATGAAATCGGTTGGTGGGGGTGCGCTCAGCTAAGGGCTTGGGTCAGGCCATCGACCACCAGTTCCTGGCCGGTGACGTTGGCGGCCAGGTCGCTGGACGCGAACAGCACCATGTTGGCGATGTCGCGCGCCGTCACCATGCGCCCCAGCGCGGCTTGCGAGGTGTAGGCGCGCGTGACTTCCTCCAGCCGCTTGCCCAGCGCTTCGGCCTTTGCCGCGATGACCGCGCGAATGCGCGGGCCATCGACCGCGCCGGGCAGAATGGCATTCACGCGGATGCCGTCCGCGCCGAGTTCCAGCGCCAGCGATTTGGTGAAGCCGATCACCGCCCACTTGGACGCCGAGTAGACCGAGCGCCCGGGCATGCCCAGGTGGCCGGCGGCCGACGACAGGTTGACGATGGCGGCGTTATTCCCCCGGCGAAGGCGCGGCACCGCCAGGCGGGTGCACAGGAACTGGCCGGTGATATTGACCGCGAGCGTGCGCTCCCAGTCAGCCAGCGCCAGGGTCTCCACGCCGCCGGTGGGGCCCGCCACGCCGGCGTTGTTCACGAGTACGTCCAGGCCGCCGAGGGTGCGGTCGACGGCCTCGAACAATGCCGCCACGTCGGCCTCGCCCGACACGTCGGCCCGGCAGCCATGCACCGCCGGCAACTCGGCCGCCAGCCGCTCAAGGCTGGCGCCCTGGACATCGCACACGAGCACGCTGGCGCCCGCCTGCGCGAAGGCGCGGGTGATTTCCAGGCCGATGCCGTCGGCGCCCGCGGTCACCAGGACCCGCTTGCCCGCCAGAGAATTGTCATTCCACATATTCGTCAGCTCCATCCATGAGGCGATATTGCTCCATTGGCGCCATGTTATATCTGTGATCACAGATCGCAAATCGGGAATACCCTATGTGCTATGATTTCCGCATGTCCCTACCCGAACTTGTGACCCCTTTGAAGCGCCAGACGCTGAGTGCCGACGTCTATGCGCAATTGAGAGAGCTGTTGATCAGCGGCCACATGATGCCCGGCGAACAGATCTCGCTGCGCAGCACCGCCGCCGCGCTGGGCGTGAGCGTGATGCCGGTGCGCGAGGCGGTCCACCGGCTGGTGGCGGAGCAGGCACTGGAACTGACGCCGAACCGCGCGCTGCGCGTGCCGGTCATGAGCGTGAGCCAGTTCCGGGAGATCACCAGCATCCGGGTCAACCTGGAAGGGCTGGCGACGGAGCAGGCGGCCGAGCACCTGAGCGATGCCGCGATCGTGCAGATCACCGCCCTGCACGACCGCTTCGCGGAAGAGATGGCACGGTCCAAGCCGGACAGCTCGCGGCTGATCTCCGTCAACAAGGAATTGCATTTCGCCGTCTACAAAGGCGCCGGCATGCCGATGCTTTTGCAGATGATCGAAGCACTATGGCTGCGCATCGGCCCGATCCTGAATCACGACCTGCGCTCCGGCTCGCGCCGCGTGGGCGAGCAGGTGGCCGTCAATCATCACGCGCGGCTTGTTGAGGCGCTCAAGCGCAAGGATGGCGTGGCGGCACGGGCCGCACTGCAAGGGGATATTGAAAGCGCGGCGGAATACATCGTCTCCGCGGGCGTGCTGCTGGCGGCGGATGCGTTCGATGAACCTGCATCCGGCCCGGACAAGCCGGCGCCAGCAACTGCGCGGCGCTCACGCGCCGCTGGCACAAGGCGCCCCGCCTGAACCTGCACGCGCCGGCACAGGCGGTTCGCCAGCGCGCGCTAAGGCATGGATTGGGGCGGCGCCCCGACAGCAATCCGCGGCTATGCGCGCCAGGCGACATCCGCATCCAGCGGATACACCGGCCGCGCCAGCCGCTGAAACGGGAACTGCGCGTAGCGCGAACTCGTCACGCCGCCGCCATCGCACTCGACCACCGCCTTCGCGATCGGCACGAATACCGGGCGGCAGTACATGCGCGATTTCAGCAGCAGGAAGCGCTGCGCCAGCGGGTCCACGCCGATGTGGGTGAAAATGCCAAGGTCCCAGTGTTCTTGCGGCGTCTCCGTCACCACCACCTGCGCCGCGCCGGTATCGAGCAGCGCGGTGCGGCCCATGCGGATGCGCAGGCCGGGGTAGGTAGGACCGCTGATCACGTATTCCCCGTCGCTGATGGCGGAGACGCTCCCGCTCAGGGTCAGCGGCGTGGGATAGACGCCGAGCTGGCTAAGCGGCACCTTGTTGCCCACCGGCAACGTGACGCTGGCGCCCACGCCGGCTTCGATCAGCGCGGCTACCGCGCGCGGGTCGCACACCGGCCCCACCGCGATGCCGGACAGGCCCTGGCGCAGCGCTTCGCGCAGCACCGCCATATCGTCGCAGGTGCCGCCGGACATGCAGTTGTCGCCGTGGTCCAGCAACAGCACCGGCCCCTTGCCGTCGGCAGCCGCCAGTTGCGCGGCACGCGCAATGGAATCCGCCAGCGGCTCGCTTTCATAGACGAAGCCGGCGCGCTCGTTCCAGATCTGCGCCGCGAGCTTGTCCGCCGCGGCTTGTGCCGCYGCGGCATCGCCATCGGCCACCACCAGCACGCTGATGCAAGGCGCCGCGATATCCGCCAGCCCGAAACCGGCCAGCACCGATACCGCCAGCATGCCACCGGCCTCGGCCTGCCGGGCCGCCGCCACCGCGCGCTGCATGGCGCCCTCGCCGGTGTTGCTGCGCAGCGTGTGCGTCACCATCGGCAAACGCCGCCATGCGAGCGCGGGCCGTATCCGTTGCCGCAGCATGCGCATCAGCAGGCGGCCGGCGTGCTCGCCGGTTTCGTACATGTCGACGTGCGGATAGGTCTTGAAGCTGACGGCGATATCCGCGTGCGCCATCATCGCCTGCGTGACGTTGCCGTGCAGGTCCAGCGCAATCGCGACCGGCACATCGGGCAGCACCTTGCGCAAACGCGCGAGCAACTCGCCCTCGCCGTCGTCGCTGTTCTCCGCGACCATGGCGCCGTGCAGGTCGAGCATCACCGCATCGCAGCCGGGGGCCGCGCTCACGATGGCGTCGCATAGCGCGGTATACGCATCGGCCGCGACGCGCCCGCTGGGGTTGGCGCCGGCCGCGACCGGCACCACTAGTTCGGCGCCCGCCGCTTCGGCCAGGTCGATGAAGGCGCCGATGGCCGTGCGCGTGCCCTTGCTGGCCCTGTAAGCGTCTTCCCCGTAGCGGGGATCGAAGGACGACAGCGGCGTCGGCACCGGCGAAAAGGTATTGGTCTCGTGGTTCAGGCGTGCGATCAGGATCTTCATGACGGGCGTCAGGACAGGTTGGCGGATTCGAGCATCACTTGCAGCAGGACATTGCAGCCCGCCTCCAGGTGCTCGGGCCTGGCGTCTTCGATCTCGTTATGACTGATGCCGTCCTTGCATGGCACGAAGATCATCGCGGCCGGCGCCACGCGCGCGAGATAGACCGCGTCGTGCCCGGCGCCGCTGATGACGTCTATCTCCGGCAGCTCCAGCCGCCGCGCGGCGGCGCGCACGGACGCCACCATGCGCGCGTCGAACGGCTGCGGCGGGAAGTACACCACCTGTTCGATGCCGATGCTTAGCCCGGTACGCGCGGCCAGTTGCGCGGCGGCTTCGCGGAAGGCACGGTCCATCTCCGACAGCGTGGCATCCGTGTCGGAACGCAGGTCCACCGTCATGGCAATGCGGCCGGGAATGACGTTGCGGGAGTTCGGGTGCACTTCCATGCAGCCCACCGTGGCGCGTCCGTGAGGCTGCCGCTCCATGGCAATGCGGTTGACGATGCCGACCAGCTCCGCGCTCACCAGCATGGCGTCGCGGCGCATGGCCATCGGCGTGGGGCCGGCATGCGCCTCCATCCCGGTGACGACCACGTCGTACCAGCGCTGGCCCAGCGCGCCCGTGACGACGCCGATCGGCACATCGCTGGCCTCCAGCACCGGACCCTGTTCGATATGCGCCTCGAAATACGCGGCCACCGGGCGCCCGCCAACCGCCTCGCCGCCGGCATAGCCGATCGCGGCCAATGCCTGCCGCACGGAAACGCCATCGCGGTCGCGCTGGCCCAGCACGCCGTCCAGCGCGAACTCGCCAACAAAGGCGCCGGAGCCCATCATGACCGGCACGAAGCGCGAGCCTTCCTCATTGGTCCACACGACGACTTCCAGCGGGTGCGCGGTCTGCACGCCGGCATCGTTGAGCGTGCGCAGCACTTCCAGCCCCGCCAGCACGCCGTAGTTGCCATCGAACCTGCCGCCGGTGGGCTGGGTATCGATATGGCTGCCGGTCATCACTGGCGGCAGCCCGTTGTTCTTGCCCGCCCTGCGCGCGAACAGGTTGCCCACCGCATCCACCCGCACTTCGCAGCCGGAGGCCCGGGCCTCCGCCACGAAGAAATCCCGGCCGAGGCGGTCCTGCTCAGTCAGTGCCAGCCGGCATACGCCGCCTTTCGGCGTCGCGCCGATCTCGGCGAGCCGCATCAGTGAATCCCACAGGCGCGCGCCATCAATGCGAAGGCTTGCCAGGGCAGGTTGGTGCTGCGTCAACATAGTGCTTCCTCTCGCTTTCACTGCTTATGCTCGTGCTTGTAGATGTCCGGCGGATCAGGCCGCAAGGCCCACGCCGAGATAGCGGTCCTTGACGGCCTCGTCCTCCCGGAACGCGGCATTGCTGCCGCTGTAGACCACCGTCCCTTGCTCCAGGATGAAATGCCGGTCCGCCAGCTGCATGCAAACCTCCAGGTTCTGCTCCACCAGCAGGATCGAGACGCCGGCCGCCTTGATCATCTTGAGCTGCGCCACGATCTCCTCGACGATGACCGGCGCCAGGCCCTCCACCGGCTCGTCCAGCATCAGCAGGCGCGGGTGGTTCATCAGCGCGCGGCCGATGGCGAGCATCTGCTGCTCGCCGCCGGACAACTGCGCGCCGCCGTTGCGGCGCCGCTCGCGCAGGCGCGGGAAGATGCGGTAGATATCGTCCAGCTGCCACGGCGACGCCTTGCGCGCGCCGAGCTTGAGATTCTCTTCCACGGTCAGCAAACGGAAGATGCCGCGATGCTCGGGCACCAGGCAAAGACCGTCCGCCGCGATCCGGTGCGGCTCCATGCAGGCGATGTCGCGGCCCTGGAACAGCACGCGTCCGCCGCGCGGACGCACCACGCCGGCGATGGCCTTCAGGGTGGTGGATTTGCCGGCGCCGTTGCGGCCCAGCAGGGTGACCAGTTCGCCGGCGCCCACCGCCAGCGATACGCCTTGCAGCACATGGCTCTTGTCGTAGTAGCCGTGCACGTCCTGGACATCCAGCATCGTCGTCATTTGCCGCCTCCGGTGATCATGTTGCCCAGGTACGCGGCCCGCACGCGCGGGTCATTGCGCACGGCGTCAGGCGAGCCTTCCATCAACACCTTGCCCTGCTGCATCACGGTCACGGTGTCGGAGATATCCATGACGATATCCATATTGTGTTCGATCAGCACCACGGTGTGATCCGCGCTCAAACCGCGAATCAGGTGCTTCATCGCGGCCAGGTCGTCGATCCCCATGCCGGACGTCGGCTCGTCCAGAAAGATGGCGCGCGGCCTTGCGGCCAGCGCCATGCCCACTTCCAGCCGCCRCTGCTGGCCGTGCGACAGCGTGCCGGCTTCCGCATTGGCGACGCGGGTCAGCTCCAGCCGTTGCAGCACGCCGTCCACGGTATCCGCGCAGGCCAGTTGCCCCAGCGGCCGCCGCCAGCAATCCATCGCGCGGCGCGGGCTAGTTCCGAGCGCCGCCAGCCGCAGGTTCTCCCGCACAGGGAGATGCGTGAACAGGCTGGTCACCTGGAACGAACGCGCGATGCCGCGCTGCACGCGCTGGTAATCCGGCTCGCGTGTCACATCCTTGCCGTCGAAGACGATGGTTCCCGCGGTCACCGTGCCGGTGCCCGTGAGCATATGGAACAGCGTGGTCTTGCCGGCGCCGTTGGGCCCGATCACCGAATGCACGGTGCCCGGCATCACCCGCAGGTCCACACCGCCCAGCGCGTTGAACTTGCCATAGGACTTGGTAATCCCGCGCGCTTCCAGAATCGCCGTTGTCATGCCTGTTCCTCCTGTCCGATCGGCTTCGCCGGTTCGCGGCTCATCTTGCGCCACAGCATCTCTCCCAGGCCCCAAAGCCCGCGCGGAATGAACAGGCTGACCGCGATCAGCAGGAAGCCGAGCAGCATCAGCCAGCGCGGCCACAAGGTCGACAGCCAGTCSGMCAGCAGCACATAGAARGCCGMRCCCAGCACCGAGGCAAASRMGTTGCCGGTGCCGCCGATCACCGTCATGATCAGGATCATCTCGCTGGTGTGATAGTCGATATTGGTCAGCGGCGCGATGCCCATCAGCATGGCGTGCAGCGCGCCGGCCAGCCCGGTGATCGCCCCCGACAGCACGAAGGCCGTCAGCTTGAAGTACCTGACGTTGTAGCCGACCGCCTGCGCGCGCTCCTCGTTGTTGCGGATCGCGAGCAAAGTGCGGCCAAACACGGACTCCGTCACACGCAACACCAGGAAGAACACCAGCAGGAACAGCACCGCCACAAAAGCGTAGAACTGCCACGGCCCGGCCAGCGAGCCCAGCTGGGTGCCGAACAGCGAGACCGGCGGGCGCGGAATATCGAGCAGGCCGTTGTCGCCACCGGTCAGGTCCGGCGTGGTGTAGGCGAGGAAGTAGAACATCTGCGCGAATGCCAGCGTGAGCATCACGAAGTACGTGCCGCGCTGGCGAATGGCGAACCACCCGACCAGCGCCGCCGCCGCCGCGCCCAGGACGATGGCAAGCACCAGCGCCAGCGGCAAAGGCAGCGCCAGGCGCGTCAGCGCGATGCCCAGGCCATAACTGCCGAGGCCGAAGAAAATGCCCTGTCCGAAGGAAAGCAGTCCGGTGTAGCCAAGCAACAGGTTGCAGGCCATCACCGCCATGGCATAGACCAGCACTTCGGTGGCCAGCGTGCCGGAGCGCATCGTAAGCGGCAGCACCAGGGTCACGCCCAGCGCCAGCAGCCAGAAGCGATAGCGTTTGAGCATCTCCATCATCCTCTCCCGAGCAAGCCATGCGGGCGCAGCAGCAGCACCGCGGCCATGGCCACATAGATCATCAGCCACGCGCCTTCCGGCCACAGCGTGCTCATCAGGCTTTGCACCACGCCGACCAGCACGCCGCCCACCAGCGCGCCGGTGAAACTGCCCAGCCCGCCCACTACCACCACCACGAACGCCACGCCCAGCGCCTCCACGCCCATGAACGGCTCGGCCCCCCGGATCGGCGCGGCCAGCACGCCGGCGATGGCCGCCGTGGCCGCGCCCAGCGCGAACATCAGGCTGAACAGGCGGAAGATGTTGATGCCGAGCAGCGACACCATCTCCGTCGATTCACTGCCCGCGCGCACCGCGCTGCCCAGGCGCGTGCCTTCCAGCAGCCAYCACAAGCCGACCGCCAGCAGCGCGGTGAAGCCGATCACGAACAGCCGGTACTTCGGATAAACGAAGCTGCCCCACATCACCACGCCCTGCAGCGATTCGGGTGGCGCCACGTTGACGCCGAGCGGGCCCCAACTGGTGATGATCAGCTCCTGCGCCACCATCGCGAGGCCGACCGTTACCAGGATATGGAACTCATGCGGAAGCGCGTACACGTGCCGCAGCATGACCTTCTCGGTCAGCCAGGCAAAGGCGCCGACCAGCAGCGGCGCGGCGACCARCGCGACCCAGAAATTCAGGCCAAGCTGCAAGGCCTGGAAGCAGAGGTAAGCACCGAGCGCATAGAAGGCACCGTGGGCAAAATTAACGAAGCGCAACAGGCCGAAGATGATCGACAAACCCACTGCCAGCAGGAAGTAGAGCATGCCGATGCCAACGCCGTTGACCACCTGCAACAGGTAGACGTTCATGGGCTTGAGCGGAAAGCTTGGACGGGAAGGATGGCCCTGGTGCGCCCCCATGCCGGGGCGCACGGCCTGTAGCTTGCAGGCGGCCCGTCAGGCCATCTTGCACAGGGTCTTGTCGACGGGCAGGAAGGACTTGCCGGCGCTGATCACCTCGGCGTAGTCGTCCTTGTCCTTCATGCGGCTCTTCGCCTTGCCCTTGAGCAGGTAGTAGTCCTTGATGACCTGGTGGTCGGCCGCGCGCACTTCCTCGGATCCGGTCAGGCCGTCGTACTTCATGCCCTCGATGGCGGCCACCACGGCCTTGGGATCGGCGGTGCCCGCCTTGATCATGCCGTCCAGCATGATCTTGGTGCAGATATAGGAACCGGCCAGGCTGTAGTTCGGATTGCTCTTGAAACGCGCGTTGCTCCGTTTGACCAGGTCGCGGTTCAGCGGCGAATCCGCGCCATGCCAGTACTGCGCGCCGAAGTACACGCCTTCGCACAACTCCGGCCCCAGCGATTCGAACTGTTCCAGCCCGGACGCCCAGGCCACCAGGATCGTGGTGTCCTTCTTCATGCCGAAGCTCGCCGCCTGGCGCAGCGTGTCGGACGACTGCTGGCCGAAGTTCAGGATCAGCAGCACATCCGGCTTGGCCGCCAGCGCGTTGGTCAGGTAGCCGCTGAATTCCTTCTCGTTGAGCCCGTGATAGCTGTTGCCGACGTGCTCGATGCCCTTTTCCTTGAAGACGTTCTTTGCCGCCGACAGCAGGCCCTCGCCGAACACATACTGGGGAGTGATGGTGTACCAGCGCCTGGCCTTGGGCATGGCCTCGATCAGCGGCCGCACGGTGCGCTCGATGGCCCCGAAGGTGGGCACGGACCAGCGGAAGGTGGCGCGGTTGCAGTCCTTGCCGGTGATCTCGTCGGCACCGGCTGTGGTGACGAATACGCCGCCGAACTTCTCCGCCTCCTTGCCCATGGCCAGCGACTCCGACGACAGGATGCCGCCGGCAAAGTAGCGCGCCGCGTTCTTCTGCGCCAGCTCCTGCATCTTGCGCACGGCGGTGGCCGGCTTGCCTTCGGTATCCAGCACGCTGTAGCGCAGGCTCTTGCCAAGCACCTTGTCGTATTGCTCCAGCACCAGCTTCATGCCCAGGTCGGCAAACTTGCCGTTGGCCGCGAAGGGGCCCGACATCGGCACCGGGCAGCCAAGCTCGATCACGTCACCCGCGGCCGCCAGCGCGGAGCGGGCGTGCACGAGTGCGGCGGGGACAGCGGACAACGCCGCCAGCTTCAACAGGTTACGACGATTCATGTCTCACTCCTCTCGATGGGGATAGCCACCCAGGATGGCCGGTAGCCGCCGCGTCAGGTGCGCGGACATCCTCCAGCCTTTTATGCTATTTATCATGATAAATAGGTGAGACGATAGTAGGAGGCGCTTCTTTCAAAGTCAATAGGAGGAAACGCAGCAAGGCGTACGCAGGCGACGCGCACCAGCGGCGCTGGCGGCGGCAATCGCAGCCTGTAGAATTGGACCCGGCGTGGCCTGGCCGGCAGCAACAGACTGGACCGGCGGCACGCGGCAATCAAAGGGATGGAAACAACATGGCACCGCTACGTGGCGAAGGCGCCAGGACGATCGAGATTCGCAAGCAGAAACGCGCCGACCTGGTTGCCGAAGAACTGAAACGCCTGATCACGCAGAAGAACCTGCGCCCCGGCGACAAGCTGCCGCGCGAGATTGCCCTGCAGCAAATGTTCTCCGTGAGCAAGAGCACGATCCGCGAGGCACTCAAGTCGCTCGAAGTGCAGGGGCTGGTCAGCGTGAGCACCGGCCCGGCGGGCGGCGGCACAATCGTGGAAGTGCAACTGGACCGCACCTTCCAGCTGATGCAGAACTACCTGTTCTTCAAAGACATCGGTATCGCGGATATCTACACCGCGCGCAAGCTGCTGGAACCCGAGCTGGCCGCGGGCGCGGTGCCACACCTGACGGAAGAGGATTTCGCCGCGCTGGAACGCACCATCGACCAGTGCGACCCGGCCTCCGCCGCCGCGATCGATCCGCTAAACCAGCGGCAGGAAGACCTGAGCTTCCACGACATCCTGGCGGCCGCCAACCCGAACCCGATGCTGCGCTTTTGCTGCGAGCTGATCAATGAAATGATCCGGCACCTGGTGGTGTTCGGCAACGACACGCCAACGTGCGAACACGAGCGCTTCGGCGCGGCGAACGTCAAGTTCCACAAGAAGATCCTGGCGGCGGCGCGGGACCGCGATGTGGAGAAGGTGCGTGCGCTGATGCTGTCGCATATGGAGGAATGCACGCGTTATGTTACGCGGATGAATGGCAAGATTAATGGGCGGTTGGTGTTGGATTCGGAGATGCCGCGGCGGGGGAAGGGGGGAAGGGGGGGGTAGGGGTGGGGGTATTGGGGAAGGGCTGCAACTTCAACTTCAACTTCAACTTCAAAAGCTTAAAGTCAAAGGCGGTTTCACCCCCCTGCGGGGGGCGACCTACTTTCTTGTCTTGCCAAGAAAGTAGGCAAAGAAGGCGCGCCGGATGGGGCGACACCCCCTCGGGATCCGGCGAAAAGAGCGGCCGGGACCCAAACTCGCATCGCACCTTGACGGCTCGCTTCGCATCGCGCTGGGGTGTGGCCCTCAGAGCTACAACACACAGGCATCATGCCGCGGGCATTTATGCCTCCGCCACGCTTTTCCAACCACCAAAGAATCAGAACAATATGAAGAAGTCTTTTCTCCGCTTCACCCTGGTCGCGCTGTCCTTTTCCGGCGCGGCAGCCTGCCATGCGGCAACCATGCCGCCGCTGCCCGCCCTGCTCGATTGCAAGGGCCAGGCCAGTGGTGTCGCTGCCTATGTCGATGCGCTGGAAGAAGACGGGCTGCCCGGCTGGAGCAAGAATGAGGCGCTGAGCGGCTTTAGCTCGGCCGTATGGCGTGCGCCCAAGCCTGTCGCCATCGCCGGCCTCGCGGCACGAGACGTGCGCTTTGGCGATTACCAGTTTGGCAACTACGCTGCCTATGGCATCACCGATGCCACCGACCTCAATGCCGTGGCCAGCCAGCTCGGGCTGCGGGGCGTGGCCGGCCGTGGTCTGGCCCGGGAGAGTACGCGCGGCGCGTGGATCGTCGCCCGGGAGTACAAGGGCCGGGTCGAAGTCGGTTGCGAGTATCCCAATCCGCGCCTGGGCGGGCAAAGGGTGCCGCGGCGCGCTGAGGCATGACAAGGGCTGCGCCCTTGCTTTGGCGCCGCCTCACTTCAATCCGCGCTGCCGGCCTTCGCCGGATACTTCAGCGCATTCATCTCCATCTTGGCTTTCACCGCCGCATCCAGATCCACGTTGAGCGCGTTCAGCAACTGCGCCAGGTAGATGGTGATGTCCGCAAGCTCCTGCTCCACATGCGCGCGCTCATCGGTGGACATGATCTCCCGCGCTTCGCCTTCGGTCTTCCACTGGAAGATCTCGACCAGTTCGGCCACTTCCACGCTGAGCGCCATGGCGAGGTTCTTGGGACTGTGGTACTTGCCCCAGCCGCGCGCCTCGCCGAATGCGGCCGCGGCTTGCTGGAGGTTCTTGATGTCGATCAGGGTCATGATGGTTCACTGCGCGGGAAATATGTACTGCGTGTATTGAACCACGAATGCGCAGCGATGCGTGACCGGCAACGGCACGGTGATGCGGCGCTGGCGCCCTACCATGCCATCTACGCATTCCATGCGTGAATCCGCTACGATACGGCTCCCAATCGCACGACAAAAAAACAAAAATGGTCACCTCGGTTAAATGGCCTCGCCTGGAAAGCGACATCCTCTCCTGCATGCCCCCGGCGGCGGAAGAATGCATCGCCTCCGGGGAGATAATCGCCAGGATCAAGCGGCTCCACCCTAACGACCCGCCGGAACGCGACACGATCAACCGGGCGCTGGAGCGCCTGGAGAGCGACGGGCTGGTCGGGAAGACCGGGAATTCGCGCGCGCGGGTATGGTGGCGCACCGGCAGGAAGGCGATCTCGGATATGGCCCGCCGCCCGCCGCTGGAACTCGCCATTGCGCTCCTGACGCTGCAAAAGCACGCGCCCAACCATCTCCCGAGTCATGTGATCAGTGACCTGGAGGATTATTTCACCGGCGCGGACCGGGTCCTGCGCGAAAGCCCCGTGGACCCGACCCTGATGGATGCCCGTGCCTGGGCAACCAAGACCGTGCGAATCGATGCTGGCTATCCACTGATGTCGCCGCCGATCAGCGACGAGATCCTCAACGCCGTGAGGCGCGCGCTCTACGCCAACAAGGTCCTGTCCGTCTGCTATCAGAACTCTAGGCTGGACAGCGACGAGCCCGCCACGTTCCTGGTGGTGCCCCTTGCGCTGGTCGAGCGCGGCCCGGTGCTGTATCTCGTCGCAAGCAGGGAGCGCAGCGACCGCACCTTCAGGCGCTATCAGCTTCGCCTGGATCGCTTTGTCTCCGCGGCATGTACCGACGAGGCGGGCAGGCCAGACCCGGACTTCAATCTGAACGCCTATGTCCTGGACAACCAGTACTTCTCCTTCTTTCCCGAAGCGCCGATCCGCCTCGAACTCAGGATCCGGGAAGATGGAGGAATCAGGAACCTGTTCCGCGAACAATGGCTTGCCGACGACCAGGAGATCATCGAGGAAGAGGGCGGCTTCCGGCTGAGCGCCACCGTCATCCCTTCGATCGAACTGCGGAACCTGCTGATGGAGCGCTCACCAAGGGTGGAAGTCCTGTCGCCCCCCGGGCTGCGCAAGGAGATYGGAGAGAAGCTCAGGCAGGCTTGCGCCGCCTACTCGCAAGAGCCCGGCGCCGACTAAGCGCCGCCGGGCCACCGCCAGGGCCCGGACTCATAGCGCCGGCCCTGCGCTCACAGGCCAGGGATAGGCGATCGTGATATCGGCCGTCAGGTCCACCGGGCCCGAATTGCGCCGATACGCGCGGATGCGCCGCAGCAGATGCGGATTGAAGGAATCCACATGGTCCATGACATGCGTTTGCGCGGCGACCATGAGGCGGGCGGGCACGGCATACGAGCGGTTGACGGCTGTCCACAGCACCGAGACGAGGCGCTTGGACAGCGCCTCGCTGGTCTGCTCCTGCTCCCTTGCCAGGACGCACAACGCATTCATCGCAGCCAGTTCGTGGAACCCGGAGCGGCGTCCCGCACCCGCCGCGAACAGAGGCTCGATCGCGGTTCGCGCAACGATGGTGAGGGCCGCGGCCAGGCTGCGCTCCCCCGCCAGAATCCAGCAGCCGATGCGTTCGGCCGGCAGGTGCTGCACCGACCCCAGCACAATGGCAATCTCGCTGGTTCCGCGCTGGCGCGCCTTGCGCATGGCTTCCACCGGGCCCATGGCGTTCCAGCGCGCGCCTGCCCAGACTCCGCTCAGCCGCGTCGCGTCGACCAGGTGCACCACCAGGTCGGGCCGGGGCTTTTCCCTGTCGTCCAGCGTCCATTCCAGCCTGCCCTCCAGTGAGGGCAGGTCCGGCAACAGCCCGGCAGCCTCGTCCACGGAGAAACCCCAGCGGCACAGCAGCACGCGGCGGGGGTAGTGCTTCAGGTTGGCGATTTGCGTCCGCTCGCTGGACGCGGCATTGGTAGTGACTTGCATGACTTGCCCTCCGATCTGAGGAGTGCAGTTTCAGCCCGCATCTGCGCATCCGATGCGCGGATACGCGACCAACATGATGCCTGTTCCCACCCGCCGACATGAAGGAGAGCAGCATGCGCCAGGACACGCTGAAGGACGCGAATTTCCGTGTCGCGGAAAGCGTCACGTACCTCGTCATGTACCGCTGAGGATTGCGCGATGTGGATACCGTCTCGCGCGGGGTTCGCCCGCGCGTTCGCGATGGCGCCGCCCCGTGGCTACTACTTCAGCCAGAAGATGCACCCGAACCCCGCGTTCTACAAGTACACGTGGCAGATATGGACGCCAGACACCGAACTGGAAGGAAAGGCGTTCCTTGCGCATGCGCCGAAGCTCGGCACCGCGCAGCACATGCGGCTGCGTGCGGAGCTGATCGCCGCGGGACGCCATTTCTTCGTCTATAACACGGCGCAACCGCGGCTCGGCGCTGCGCCGTTTGATCGCTCCCACCCGAGGTGGGGCGGGGTGCAGTTCGCGCCGGCGCTTGACAAGGATACGGATCCCGCATGGAACGGCCACAGATGACGGTGCATCCGCCCTGCGCGAGCCAATGGCGCCCGGGCCGCGAGGACAACCGCGGCGGCGTTGGCTAGATCTTTTCCAGCAACGCCCCCGCGGCACGCTCCGACAGCACCAGGATGAGCTTCATCGTGGCGCGGGTGGCGCCGACAAACAGCCGCCTGATCTCCTTCTCCCCCATCGCCTCGAAGTCGATCTCGGCGAACACGATCGCGGGCGCGGACTGGCCCTTGAAGCGAAACACGGATTCGGCGAGCACATCGCCCTGCGAATAGACGGGTTGCCCGCAAGCATCGTAGTTGCCGGTAAACGAGCGCAGGGTGTGGGGACCAAGCTGGTCATAGCCGAGCAGGCGGGAATTCTCGCGGCCGCGATAGCTGAGCAACGCGACGTCGTTCTTGCGAAAGCCCGCCGAATAACACATGCGGATGCCGTCCTTGACCGCCTGCAAGAGCCCGGCGTGGTCCCCATAGACCAGGAACTCCACTTCGGCCGTGGAGATCGGCGCGGTCGCCTCAATCTCCACGCCGGGCGGCAGCAGGGGCTGGAGCAGCTTCACAACCGGGCGCGGGCTGCGGAAGTTGCTCCTTGCGCGAAGCCGGACCCAACCCGGCAGCTCCGCGGGCGGATGGCCGTAGAGGTTCTGCATGGGATCTTCCAGCCAGAGCACGCGCGCATCCGGGCTGGCGTGCCGCAGGACAAGGTCGCGCCATTCGGGCGCAAAATCCTGTCCTTCGTCCACGATCACCGTGTCAAAGAGGAATGCCGGCGTAACGGGCAGAGGCGCCACGTCCGCGACCAGTTTCGAGAACGCCTCGGATGCGCTGAAATCGGGCGTGCCGCCGCTATGCCTGAGCAACTGGTCGCACAGCATATGAAACGTGCAGACCAGCCCGCCAGCTGGCGCAATGCGCGCGAAATGATCGGCCAGGGGGCGGTTGAAGCAAACATAGAGCGGGCGCCGTCCACGCGCGATGGCGTCCCGATACTCGGCAAGCGCCAGCTGCGTCTTGCCCGAGCCAGCCGTTCCTGTCACGCGCAGGCGGAAGGGCTCGATATCGAGCTGGCGTGCCCAGTGGGACAGCCCGCCGGAAACCCGCGTGACCAGCGCACGCGCCTGGCCGATGAGCGCGTTGACGTCGGTCTCCAGCTGGATGGTGTCGCACAGGAAGCCATGGACCCGCCCGGCCAGGGGACCGTCTTCGCCCGCCGGCAGGATTGCCTGGATCAGCCCGCACAGCTCCCCGCGCCGCCGGGCGTCCACGATGCGCTCCGGCGACAGGCCGGCGGTCAGCGGATTCCGCACGGTATAGTCCGGACAGTAGAGCAGATGCTCGATGAACACACCCTGGCCGTTCAGGCTGCGCACCAGCTTGCCGCGCAGGCCGTCCGCGGTGCGGCCCATCTGGACCGATACCACCTTGATCTTCCCCGCGTAGTTCTTGGCCAGGCCCTCGGCGGTCTCTTCGAGATAGCCGCTCTTCTGCTCGATGATCAGCAGTTGCCCGGCACGGTTCACGACGACAAAGTCGATCTCCCCGTAGATCGCGTGCGTGCGCTCCACGTTGGTCCAGTGCACGGCATGGTAGACCGTATAGTCGTCAGGCAGACCGGCGCTCAGGGTTGCGAGCGTTTCCAGTTCACGCTGGACCGGACCACTTGCCTGCATCGTTTCCCAGCCGTCAGGAATCACGCGTGCCACCAGACTTCTCCTCGCATTGAAATCACGCGAGGATACCTGAATGCGTACTACCGGAATACCAGCGAGGCAGGGGGCAGGGAAGCCGCGGCCGGCCCCCAGGCGGCCTCATAAAGCGCGGGCATGAGCAGCCCCGCCGGCCCCGTCAGGTCGTAGTCCGCTACCGCGCTGAGCGCCGTGCGTTCCGGGTTGACCTGCACCACCGGCCGGCGCCGCTCCGCCACCCTGAGGGGCAGGCTGGCAGCCGGATGGACCAGCGCGGACGTACCCACGCTGATCAGCATGTCGCACTCGTCGCTGGCGGCCGCCGCCGCCGCCCAGACGTCCTTCGGCAGGCTTTCCCCGAACCAGACCACGCCGGGCCGGATACGCGCGCCGCAATGGCCGCACAGGGGCGGTGCCAGCCGCCGGCCATCGTCCGGCTCCTCGGGGATGCCGGGCGGGAGCGCGTGCGGCCGCCGGCAGGCAAAGCAGATGGGATGATGCAGGCGGCCATGGAGATGCAGCACGTTATCGCTGCCCGCTCGCTCGTGCAGGTCATCGACATTCTGCGTAACCAGGGTAAGGCGAGGCACTTTCGCGGCCATCCTGGCGATCGCCAGGTGCGCCGGATTGGGCTGCGCCTTCGACACCAGCATCCGCCTCCATTCGTACCAGCCCCACACGAGTTCGGGGTCGCGGCGGAACGCATCGGCATTGGCAAGCTGTGCCGGCTCGAAGCGCTCCCAAAGTCCGCTCATCGGACCGCGAAATGTCGGAACGCCGCTCTCCGCGGAAACGCCTGCCCCGGTCAGGATGACGAGATGCCTGGCGCCGCGCAGGGCGGCCACCAGCTCCGGTGAAATCGTTTGCTCCATGTTCAGTTCCCGAGAATTGTGGCGGGCTGTCTTGCGCCGTGGCAGAACGGACAGCTCTGTCGAATGGCATTGTGAACGGAAACCAGGATAACCGGCTGGTGCGACAGATCGTGTCGCATCGGGGCCGGCTCGCGCATGCGACACATGCTGACGCAGGTGTGCCGAGAATGACCTCGTTCCAGACAGGAGATCACTGTGATTCCGCGCCGCCGCCCAACCCGTTACTCCCGCATTCCGCACGATCTCTCGCCGGCCATCCGGCTCTGGCTGCTGCGCCTGCTTGTTCCCCTGGGTGGCCACCAGGACTTTATCCAGTCCGGCGGCTTCAGCAACGACAGGCTGGCGGAAATGCTGGGGCTGGGGGAATGGATCGATCCGGAGGCCGGGGATTTCGACGCGAAGAAAGTCCGGACCCAATTGCGCAAAGTGCATCAGGACGCGGAGGATGCGTGCCGGGAGACGCCCGCCTCGGCTTACCTCAACACCAATATCGCGCGCCTGGCCGAGCTCGTCGGCCTCTCCGAGACGGATTGCCGGATCCTCGAATTTGTCGTGATGCTCAAGAATGAACGCCTGCTCGACGACACCGCGGACTGCCTCGGCCAGCTCTCGTCGGGCAAGGTGTTCCATGTGGTGGCGGTGCTGCTCGACCTGCCCGAAGCGGCCGTGCGCGAAGCGCTGGCCACGCAGGGCGTGCTCGCGCAGTCCGGCCTGGTCTCGGTCGACCGGAGCTGCCGGTCCACGCTGAACGGCAAGCTGGAGCTGCTATCCGATAGCTTCGCCGACCATATCGTCTCGTCCGATGCCGATCCAGTCGGCCTGCTGCGCGATACCGTGGCGCTGGCCGCGCCCGCGCAACTGGCGCTGGCGGACTACGAGCACGTCAACGCCTCGCTGGCCGTGCTCAGGCCCTACCTGCGGCATGCCTTGTCGTCCGGGCGCAAGGGCGTGAACATCTTCCTGCATGGCGCGCCCGGCACCGGCAAGAGCCAGCTCGCCAAGGTACTGGCCAGGGACCTGGGCCGCGAACTCTTCGAAGTCGCCAGCGAGGACGACGACGGCGACCCGATCGATGGCGAGCGCAGGCTGCGTGCCTTCCGGGCGGCGCAGAGCTTCTTCGGGCAGCGCCAGGCGCTGATCCTGTTCGACGAAGTGGAAGACGTCTTCAACGACGGCGACAGCTTCTTCGGACGCAAGAGCACGGCACAGGCCCGCAAGGCATGGATCAACCGGATTCTGGAGGCGAACCCGGTGCCCACCCTGTGGCTGTCCAACTCCGCCAGCCTCGATGCGGCCTTCCTGCGGCGTTTCGACATGGTCATCGAGTTGCCGGTGCCGGGCAGAAAACAGCGCGCCAGGATTATCGAGAGCGCCTGCCTGGGCCTGCTGGACGCCCGCGCCGTGGAGCGGATGGCCGAGTCCGAGGTCCTGGCGCCCGCCATCGTGACCCGCGCCGCCTCGGTCGTGCAGGCGATCCGCGAAGAGCTGGGCGCGCCCGGCGCGGCGTCCGCGATGGCGCTGCTGATCGACAACACGCTGCAAGCACAGGGGCACGAGCCAATCGGCAAGGCAAACCCCGGCCGGCTGCCCGAGACCTACGATCCCGCGTGCCTCCATGCGGACGCCGACCTGGGCGAACTCGCAGCGGGAGTGGTCCGGACCGGAACGGCGCGGCTCTGCCTCTATGGGCCGCCGGGCACCGGCAAGACCGCCTATGGCCGCTGGCTGGCGGAACAGATGGGCGTGCCCCTGCATGTGAAGCGCGCCTCGGACCTGATGTCCAAATGGGTGGGCGACAACGAAAGGAATATCGCCCGCGCCTTCCGGCAGGCCGGGCAGGACGGCGCGGTACTCCTGATCGACGAGGTGGACAGCTTCCTGCAAGACCGCCGCAGCGCGCAGCGCGGCTGGGAGGTGAGCCTCGTGAACGAAATGCTGACCCAGATGGAATCCTTCGACGGCGTGTTCATCGCCTCGACCAACCTGGTCGAAGGGCTGGACCAGGCGGCGCTGCGCCGCTTCGACCTGAAAGTGCGCTTTGACTACCTGAAGCCCGCCCAGGCATCGGCGCTGCTCTCCCGTCACTGCCAGGCGCTTGCGCTCGCGGCGCCTTCCGTGGCGCTGCAAGCGCGGCTCGGCCGGCTGCGCGAGCTCACGCCCGGAGACTTTGCGGCAGTTTCGCGCCAGCACCGCTTCCGGCCCATTGGCTCGCCCGCGGATTTCGTCGCCGCGCTCGAGGTGGAGTGCGCGATGAAGGAAGGGGCAAAGGGCCCCTTCGGCTTCCTTTGAAGACAATCCGCGTGAAATAATCCCGTGGCCTCGCATACGAAAGCAACGAAACAATCGAACAAGAACGGCAACGAGAACGAGAAGAAAAATGCGCTCACTGTCCAAGTCCAAACTGATGGCTTTCCGGCAATGTCCCAAACGGCTCTGGCTGGAGATTCACCGCCCGGAACGCCGCGAGGATTCGTCCGCCACCGAGGCCAGTTTCGCGATCGGCCACCAGGTGGGAGACATTGCCCGCCGCCTCTATGACCCGGACGGCCAGGGCGTGCTGATCGACGCGCAGAGCGAAGGCTTCGCCGCCGCCTTCGCCCGCAGCCAGGCCTCGCTGGACGCCGCGCAACCGATCTTCGAAGCCGGCTTCTCCGCGGCCGGCGCACTGGCGTTTGCCGATGTGATGCTGCCCGGCGTGACCGCAAGAAAGCGGACTTGGCGGATGATCGAAGTCAAATCATCGACCAGCGTGAAGGACTACCACCAGGACGACACCGCCGTGCAGGCCTTTGTCGCCAGGAGCGCCGGCGTGGCGCTAAGCGCCATCGCGCTGGCGCATATCGACAGCCAGTGGGTCTATCCGGGTGCAGGCGACTACCAGGGGCTACTCACGGAAGTCGACCTGACGGAACAAGCCTTCGGGCGCGCCGAAGAGGTCAAGGGCTGGATTGACGAAGCGCAGCGCATCGCCAGCCAGCCTGGCGAGCCCGCGATGAAGAGCGGCCGGCACTGCAACCAGCCTTACGAGTGCGGCTTCCTGGGTTACTGCGAGAGCCAGGAGCCCTCGGCGGAATTCCCGGTGCACTGGCTGCCCCGCATCCAGGCCAAGGCACTCAAGGCGCTGATCGAGCAAGACGGCGTGACCGACCTGCGGGACGTACCGGACCGCCTCCTGAACGAGCGGCAGCGCCTCGTCAAGACCCATACGCTGTCCGGACAGGCATTCTTCGACGCCGCGGGCGCCGCGGCCGACCTGGCGCCCCACAAGCTGCCCGCCTACTTCCTCGACTTCGAGACGATCCAGTTCGCCGTACCGATCTGGAAAGGGACGCGGCCCTACCAGCAACTGCCGTTCCAGTTCAGCGTGCATCGCCTGTCGCGCACGGGCAAGCTGGAGCATCGGTCCTTCCTGGACCTCTCGGGCAACGACCCCTCCCTCGCGTTCGCGCAGGCGCTGGTTGCGGGTTGCGGGGAGAGCGGGCCGGTATTCGTCTATAACGCCGCCTTTGAAACCACGCGCATCCGCGAACTGGCCGAGCGCTTTCCCCGCCTGGCAGCGCCGCTGCAGGCCATCAGCGCGCGCGTGGTCGACCTGTTGCCCATTGCCCAGCAACGCTACTACCACCCGAGCCAGCAAGGCAGCTGGAGCATCAAGAAAGTACTGCCCGCCGTTGCCCCCGACCTGCGATACGACGCACTGGACGGCGTCCAGGACGGCGGCATGGCCATGAGCGCCTACCAGGAAGCCATCCATCCGGGCACGACCCGCGCCCGCAAGGATCAGATCGAACGGCAACTGTTGGACTACTGCGGGCTGGACACCTTCGCCATGGTACGGCTCTGGCAGTTCTTTGCCGGCCGCGGCGACCTGAAGCTGTAACGCCAATGCCCAAGCGACCCGATACATTGGAAACGGTGCAGCTGGCGCTGGAACTGCTGCGCCGCATTCCACGCAACCGCAAGGTTTCCGCCGCCGACCTGCACGTCCAGCTGACCAACGCAGGACTCTCCCGGGACCTCCGGACAATCCAGCGCCAGCTCGAGATGCTCAGCGAGCACTTCGGCATCGAGCGCGACGACAGCAGCAAGCCCTATGGCTACCGCTGGAAAGAGCAGGCCAGCGGCCTGTCGCTGCCGGTGCTCAATGAGCAGGAGTCGCTCATGCTCGCGCTGGCCGAGCAGCACCTGCGCAACCTGCTTCCCGCCAGCCTGATGAAATCGATGGAAGCCTTCTTCCAGCAGGCGCGCACTAATCTCGGACCGCACGCCAACGGCAAGCGCGGGCGCGAGTGGCTCTCCAAGGTGAGAGTGGTCAGCACCACCCAACCGCTGCTGCCGCCCAAGATCAAGCCCGGCGTATTCGAGGCAGTCAGCAACGCGCTCTACGCGAACTGCTGGCTGGACGTGGACTACAAGAATGCGACCGGCAAGCGCAAGGACGCCAGGGTGATGCCGTTGGGGCTCGCCCAGCAAGGCGCGCGCTTGTACCTGGTCTGCCGCTATGAAGGATATGCCAACGAGCGGAGTCTGGCGTTGCACCGCATCGTGGCCGCGCAGGCATCGACGCTGACGTTCGAGCGGCCGGCAGCGTTCGATCTGCAGAAATTCGACGCGGACGGACGGTTCGGCTTCGGCGACGGCAAACTGATCCGCCTCACCTTCCGCATCGACAAGGAGGCCGGGCTGCACCTGCTGGAATCGCGCTTGTCGCTGGACCAGGAAGTCAGAGAGGCTGGAGACCGGTTCGAGATCAGTGCGACTGTCGTCGAGACCGCGCAACTTGAATGGTGGTTGCGGGGCTTTGGCGACCAGGTAAGCGATGTACGGCGCGCGCCGGTCGCGAGCGAATAAGTGGGCTGCGGCGGGTCGGGCGCTGTCATGGGATGCAGCGCCCGATATGCGGAAAACCAGCGCCGCCCGGCGCCTAATGCGCAAACACGCGCACGATCTCACCCAGGTGCGACACCAGATAGAGCCCGCATCCGATCAGCCCGCCCACGATCGTTCCGTTGATCCGGATCAGCTGCAGGTCCTTGCCGATATTCAGTTCGATGACCTGCGCCATCTCGCGCGCGTCCCAGTTCCTGACGGTATCGCTGATATGCCGGGTGAGGAACTGGGCGAAGTCGGGCGCCATATTCCGCGCCGCCTCCTGCATATGCCCGTTCAACGAACTGCGCAACGCAGGGTCCTGCGCCAGCGTTTTCCCCATCCACTGGCCGGAAGCGGCCACCTTGCCGCGCAGCAGGGAATCGCTGCTGTCCAGGTCTCGCCTGAGCCAGTTGCGCAACTCGCCCCACAGCTCACTGGTGTAAGCATTGAGCATTTCATCGTTCTTCACGAACTGCTTGATCTCCTCACCCTTTTGCAGGAAGGCCGGGTCGCTCTTGAGACGCCCGATCAGGCTCGCCACGGCTTCGTCGAAATTCCGCCTGAGTGCGTGGCCGGGATCCTTCCCGATCTGGTCGAGCAGACTCCGGATCGCGTTGGAGATCATTTCCGAGCCGTTGTTTCCAATCCACTCCGAAGGCAGCACCTTCTCCTTCACCGGATGCTCGCTCTTGAGCCATTCGATGATCCTGGTAGAGATGAAGCTGTGCGTCCCGGGCTCCTGCAGCAGCTTGAGCAACTGGAGGATGCCTTCGTCGAGCAGTTCCTGGTGCCTGCCGTTCCTGGTCAGGCTATCCAGGATCGCGCCCGAGGATTTCGACAGGTCCACCTTGTCGATGGCGGCGTGGATCGCATCCCTGATGAACCCCTGGATGCGCGCATCCTCCATCACCTCCAGGATGCCGCTCAGCATCTTGACGGCATAGGCGCCAAGCCGGTCCGTATTGGCGGGGCTGGTCAGCCATTCCGCCACCTGCTGCGCCGGATCGTGCTTCCGGATCAGCGCTACGATCGAGTCGGGGTCCAGGAATTTCTCCCTGACAAACACCGCCAGGTTGTCCGCGATCTCGTCCTTGTGGCTCGGGATGATGGCGGTATGCCGCGACACAAAGGGAATAGGAACCTTCCTGAAGAGGGCCACCACGGCAAACCAGTCGGCCAGCGCCCCCACCATCGCCGCCTCGGCGATGGCCTTGATCCAGTTCACTCCCAGGCCTGGCGGCAGGAACGCCGTCACCCCGAACACTGCCGTCGCAACCAGCAGCAACGCCAGGGCCCGGCCCTTGTTCCGCTTCAGTTCCTTTTCTTTATGCTTATCCATGTCGGCGTTGCCAGTTCATGTCGGGTTGCGGCTGGCCAGAATCCATCCTGACATCCCACGTCGGAAAGTCACTCAGGTCATCCGCCAGCTCCGCGATCACCTCCCGAAGCTCCAACGGCGCCAGCCATTGGCGCGGAATCGCTTCCTCGCCCCACAGCGCACCCAGCAAGTTACCCGTGATGGCCCCGGTCGAATCGGAGTCGCCGTCATGATTCACGGCGAGTATGACGCCGTGACGGAAATCGCGGGCAACGAGCGCACAGTAAATGGAAATCGCCAGCGCCTCCTCCGCGACCCAGCCTTCGCCGAGACGGGCGATGGCATCCGCATGCGCCACGCCGGACCCGGCAAGCTGCTCCGCGTGCATGATCGCCAGCAGCGTTTCCTCGTGGTCCGGCTGCGCGCACAGGCACGCCTTGGCCGTCCGCAAGGCATCGGGCAATGTCGCGCCGTCAGCCAGTTCGTGGACCAGCGCAGCCAGCACGCCGCCCGCCAGCGATCCGCTCGGATGTCCGTGGGTGAGGGCGGCAAGCGCGGTCCCAAGATCGAAGGCATGCGGGGGCGATCGCTGATCCGGATGCCGCCACGCGAACAACCCCGCCGGCGCCACGCGCATGACGCCGCCGCAGCCCTTGCTGTCGTTATGCGCCGGCTCACCCAGCTTCATCATCGCTTCCAGCGCGGACAAGCAAGTGTTGCCCGGTGCGCGGCGGCTGTGCAGCGCAGCCTGCTGGCAAAGCCACCCCTGCTCGGCCAGGATGAGATCGGCATGCCATGCGGGCCGGATCCCCTGCGTATGCAGCCAGCGCAGATAGGCGCGCGYCACCGCGTCCGGATAGCTGCTGACGCCCCGCACCCAGGCACGCAACAAACCTTCCGCGGTGAACAACGTCATCTGTGTGTCATCGGTGATGGTGCCGATGCCGCCGTAAGCCGGCGCGTAATCCGTGATGCCGCCGGCGCCAAAGCGCTCCAGGATCTCCGCGTGCGTCATGAACTCCACAGGCGCGCCCAGCGCATCGCCGACAGCGCCGCCGAGCAGGCAGCCACGGAAGCGGCTGCGCGAAGTCGGGTTCGAAACGGGATTGGAAACCGGTTGGATTACAGGCAAGTCTTGCTTCATGTCACCCCCGCTTATCGCAAGAGAATCAACTGAGGCACGGCATCGGCGCCGGACCAGATGATCGCGTTCTGTTCAAACTCGGTGCCGAGCGCCTTCGCGTCTTCCAGCGGAATACCAAGCACCAGGAAGCTGGCCTCGCCCGGCCATTCGTTAGAAGGATGCTGGCCGATGCCATCGACAAACGTGAGTCCGCGCCGCGTCAGCTCGCACGCCAGCGCCGCCTGCCGGCGTGCATTGGTTGCATCGTCGCAAGCCTGCTGGCTGAACGGGTTCCATGCGGTGATAAATGCACTGCATGTCACGCCGGATGCATCGTGCAACGCCGCCAGCGGCGCATTGGGCTCGCCGACCCTTAACGTGGCGGGCGCATCGCCGTGGACGTGATAGTGCGTCTCTAGGTAAGCCTGGATGAGTTCGCGATCAATGACTGAGGCAGAAAACAAAAAACCCTCCGTGCAAGGAGGGTCGACGCAGTGCCCGCTTGGTTGTTCCTCAACGACTAAGGAACCACATCCGCTCTCGCGATCCACCTTGCCCGGGTAGGCAGGTTGGCATGGGCGTCGACCCAAATCAGAATGTGAGCGGATTGGAACATGGGGGCTTGGGGGGTGTCAAGGGTGGCACCTTACGCAATCAGTTCCTGGAGGTCTCCGAACCTGATGGGCCAACTCGCCTAGTGGCGGCAGGTAGTCGATCAATGCATCCGCCGGCACGTACAACAGAGCACTTACACGGCGAGCGTATCGAAATAGGACATCCCGGCCAACCTCAGCCCGCCGCCATGCGGTATCCCATCGCCCGATAGCCCCGCTGCCGCTTCTCCCACATCCGTAACAGCGCCGGATGCCCGCTATCAACGAAGTCGATAATGCGCACATCGGTCTTGGTGGCGTGCTCGCGGTGCAACCGGCCAGCGTATTGCTGCAACGTCCCCTTCCATGAAACCGGCATCGCCAGTACCAGCGTATCAAGCGGTGGATGGTCGAATCCTTCGCCCACCAGCTTGCCTGTCGCCAGCAGAATGCGGGGAGCCTCCGGGGGCAATGCATCCAGTTCGCCGATCACGACGGCGCGCTGCTTCTTCGACATCCGCCCGTGCAACACGAACAGCGTCGGCGCCTTCGTCTCCAACAGCGTGCGTATGGCGTCGAGATGCTCCGTGCGCTCCGTCAGCACCAATACCTTGCGGTCCTGTGCGAACGCGTCTGCGGCTTCGGCCACAATCGCTGCCGTTCTGGCCGCATCCTGGGCGAGGTGCCTGAACACGTCCTGAATGCCGGCCGCCAGCGGCAGGTCGATGCGCGCATTCAGCGGGCGCGGCACCACCGCCAGATCGTGCGGTGCGCCGGCAGGCCTCGCTGCTGTGTACCGGATCGGCCCGCATTGCATGAAGATGATCGGCTGCTGGCCATCGCGGCGGACCGGCGTTGCGGTCAGGCCAAGCACGTACTTCGCCTTGACCTTCCGCAGGATAGCGTCGATAGACGCCGCACCGACGTGGTGGCACTCGTCAACAATAACGTGGCCGTAGGTTTCGACCAGCGGATTGACCTCATGCTGCCGGGACAGCGATTGCATCACGGCGATATCGATCTTGCCGGTTGGCCTCGCTTTGCCTCCACCAATGGTGCCCAACACATCCTTGCCGACGCCAAGAAAGACTTGCAGGCGCTCCTGCCACTGCTTGAGCAATTCGGTGCGATGCACAAGCACCAGGGTATTGACGCCCCGCCGCACGATCATGGCTGCGGCCGTCACCGTTTTGCCAAAGGCGGTCGGCGCGCACAGTACGCCGGCCTCGTGGTGCAGCATGGCAGCCACGGCTGCCTCCTGGTCCAGCCGCAGCACGCCGGCGAACTTCACCTCAAGAGGGGCACCGCTATGTCGCTCGTCACAAATATCAGAACGAATGCCATGATCTCGAAGCAGATCCTGCGCGGCATCGAAGCAACCGCGCGGCAGCGCGATATGCTGAGGATAGTTCTCCGCACAACCGATCACGCGTGGCTTGTCCCACACTGACATCCGCATGGCCTGTGCCTTGTAGAACTCCGGGTTCTGGAATGCGGCAAGGCGAATCAGGCGGTTTGCCAACGGCTGCGGCAGGCGCGACTTCTCGAAGTAGACGAAATTCGCCAACGTCACGGCAAGGGACTCCGGCATCGGCAGGGACAGCTTGCTTGTCRTGGATAATGCGGACTTCCACGGTGCCCCCAAATCCTCTTCGTCAATGAACGTCACGTCCAGCGGATGCGCTCCACCAGTGGCAAGCAGGATAGCGGGCTCAATGTCGTGCGGCGCCATCGTCCGGACAGACGACAGGAATGCCCACTGATCCGGATAGGGCTGCAAGTCCTCGTCGACAAACACGCTGCAGCCACTCTCCCGGGGTTTCTTCTGAAGTGGCAGGGCGATCAGGTTTCCAAATCCGCCCTTCGGCATCGTGTCCTGGTTCGGGAACAATCTGTCATACGATTCGAGCTTCAGTTGCCGCGTGCGCGCGCATGTATGACTGATGATCGCCGTGCCAAGACGGCGGGCATCGCGCGCCGAGACCTTATGGGTGAAGAAAACCCAGGCATGCGCCCCTTGACCGGACCGGGAGATCTCAAGAGCGGCGGGTACGCCCAGTTCGCTGCAGGATTGAATGAAGGCACGGGCATCGTCCCGCCATTCGGCCTTGTCGAAATCCACCGCGAGAAAGTAGCAGGTGTCGTCCTCCAGCAGGGGATAGACGCCTACGGTGTGCTCACCGGCCAGGTGGTCGTAGATAACCGATTCCGACAGTGGGATCAGCAGACGGTTGCCGCAGTCCGAGCATTTGATGCGCGGCTTGTCGCAAACGCCGGTGCGCCACTCGTTGGCGCATGCCGGAGCGTAGCCAGAGCGGCCAGTGGTTTTGCTTTCCCAACGAACCGGATAGGCATCGGTTCGTCCGCGGAACAGGCGGCGAAACAATTCGACCTTGTCGCCGGTGGATAGGCGCGAGGTTTCTGCTTCGGGGACTGGCGGCACTGGCACGACGGGCAAGCGCCATTCGATGCCGTGTTTTTGCAGCAGCGCAATCAGGCGAGCGTTTTCGGCCTGAAGCGCGGCTACGGGATCGCACTCATTCATCTACGCCGAACTCGGCAAGGAGTCCGCCCATCCCGTCGCCCACGCCGTAGCCAATGTCCCGGCATAGGTCGCTTACAGCTTCAAGGCGCTTTCGCAGCGGCTGCTGTTGTGCCTCAGGCAGGCTATCAATGACGGCCAAGGCCTGCCCAAACATCCGCACCAGCGCATCCAGGTAGCCAGCATCGTCCAAAGCGAGGTCGCTGCTGAACTCACCTGCCTGCTCACAATAAAACACCATCAGTTCGGCCAGCCCCTCCGGCTTACCTATAGCCTTCTTATAGTCCGAGATCGCTCTTTTCGCCTTGGCAACCGATGTGGGCTGGTTCTTAAACAAATCAGGGTAAATCCAACGGGCAATGACGGTCTTGTAGGGCTTGAGCACGTCGCCCCCGAGCCCGAAGCGGGCATGCAGGAAAGCCTGGTTGTCCTTGCTGGCGGCGTACATGTCTTGCACCAGGCTCAGCAGGCCGGCACGGTCGAGCTCGGCCAGTTTCGTCCTGACATCGATCCAGGTAGTCGTGGTCTTCTGGGTAGCCATTTCAATAGCGCAGGACCAGCCCGCACCTTACCGCATGCGGCCATGCGCTGCCAGCCGGCGCCGCGGTGACGGAGCATTTCCGATGCGCACCCTCATTACTCCTTAGTGCCGGCGTCAGGAAGAATGAAGTGCTTCCTGAAGAGCCGCTCGGCCTCACGCAAGCCCTGCTCCGTGAACGCCACCGACTTCGATTTGTTCACGGGGTTCGCAATGAAGCCCCGTTCGTGGAGCCGGTTCAAAGCTTCCCAGTCAAAGCCCTTCCATGCGCGGTCATCGTCATGCAGGGCCAGATAGAGCAGCCCCAGGACAGCATCATCGATCGCATCGGTGTTGAGTTGATCGGCGTTCATGTTCAGCTCTCCTTCTTGCGCGGCACCAGCGGTCTACGGTGGGCGATGCTGACAGGCGTCTGGGTCCTCTTGGCAGTTTAGTGACAGTTATTGCAGCAGGTGCACCGGCACCCGTCAAAGCGCTTAGGCATCATGACTCACTTTTGTGCTTTCCCTCACCGCGCTCGAGTGATCCCTCGGATCCTATCCAAGTCGGCACCCGGTTCGTGATCTGCCATGCGTATGGCAGTTCAGCGTGCATCTACCTCAATGAGGCGCGCACAGCGCTTCTCAGCATACACCCTATATTGGCAACCGAACATAAAGCGCCAGCCGCCAGTGCTAGCGTCGTCTCATGCTAGCGGGCTGAGTCGACGCTACAGGCCATTCTCCAGCAGGGGAAAAAAAATGAGCAGGATCTATATCCCAACCGCCGCGGCCGATAACTGGGCCCCCTTCCTTGCAGAACTGGTGAAGCATTGGAAAACCCGCTTCACCTCTCGCACATTGGCGCATTGCTGGCAGGAAGCGGATGGCTTTCCCGCGGAAATCGCCAATGCCATCGAAGCCTACCCGGTCCTGCGAGGCACAGCCATGCTGCCCGCCCCCCCGGAGCACCAGGCTGCGATTGCGCGCCGCACCACCAAATCGCAGAGCGACATCCGGGTACTGGGCAAATGCGACGGCCAACTGATCTCCTTCGCTGTGGAAGGCAAAGTTGGCGAGCCCTTCGACCGCACGCTGGCGGAGTGGCTGGAATCGGGAACGCCGGGAAGGCACACCCGCCTCGACTTCTTCGCCGAAACGCTCGGCCTGCTGGAGATCCCGTTATCGATCCGGTATCAGTTGCTGCGCAGAGCCGCCTCCGCGATCCTGGGAGCGGAACGCTTTAACGCGGATCACGCGGTGATGCTCGTTCACTCGTTCAGCCCGACGAATGCGTGGTTTGAAGACTATCGGGCGTTCGCTGCGTTGTTTGGGTTGGATGCGAGGCCTAACTGCTTTTACAGCGCGAAGAGGCTGCCGAAGACGGAACTGCATCTGGGGTGGATTTGCGGGGCTTCGGGGTATCGTGAGCGGTAGGGTGGCTCACGAGTGGACCGAGCCAAGTGCCAAGGTCAGAATGCCGCCACAGGTGCCCACCTTACGCTGGAATATCGCGAGCGCCATGAAGAACGCGGACAACGGTCACTTCGCTATCGCTTGCGGTAAAGAAGATCACGTAATTGCCGTAGGGACAGGAGCGGATATCGCTACCCAGTTCGGGGCGCCGGCGATAGCTATCTGGATTCCGCGCGATTCGTTGGCACTGCCCACGCAATTCCTCGATGAACGCCAGCGCACGCGCCAGACTATCCGCGGCGATGTAATCGGCAATGCCCCCCCAGGTCCTGCTCGGCCAGCGGCGTGATCGTGAGCCACATCAGCGATGCTTGCTCTTGTCAGCAACGCGATACTTGCTCTCGAGCCTCGCAAACACATCTTCAGCTGGCTTAGGGGTGCCACTTGATAGGCCCGCCGCGATCTCAGCGCGCAGCGCCTCCAGTTCCAGTTGGTTGCGTTGCTCCTGCTGCTCAAGCAGCCGTAGACCCGCGCGCACAACCTCGCTCAAATTGTTGAAGCGCCCACTCTGCACCTGCTCACGAATGAAGGCTTCGAAATGACTGCCAAGGGCCACACTGGTAGGCATCCTGATTCTCCTGGCGCTTAATAACAGTTAACAACAGTTATTACAACAGGCATGCTAGGCCCGGTCAAGACACATAAGCATCAAAATTCACTTCCGCGTTATTCCCTCCGTCAGGTAGCCGTGAAAACTTCGGGCGGCTCGTCTTTGCTGGCGGACCTCATTGCCGGCGATCCCTGTGCTGACGAAGCGCTATCATGGACTTCAGGTAATGGATGCTCGCCTTTATCGGAGGAGGCTTCCTGGGTCTGCCTCTCTACGAGCATACGAAGGCGGCCTGGCGCGACAGCTGACTGCCGTCTCAACCAGCCAAAGAGGAGCGTGAAAATGGTCGAATCGAGAAACGGCCTTTGGAGCCGGACGGGCAGAATACTGGCCACGGCCGGACTCCTGGCGCTATCGGGCGCCGCGCTGGCCACCGAACAGTCGCAGCAGCGCCAACAAGGCAGGGACGTAAACCAGGCTGCCAAACAGGAGGCGCGCTCTGGCAAGGTCGACTGCCGGGCCGCAAACCAGAAGAGCAACTCCCAGTGCCGGCAGGACAAGCGCGACACGAAGCAGGAGGGCCGTCAGGACAAGCGGGACATCAAGTACTGATGGGGAGTACCTGTCGAATGCCGTGCCCGCCAGCAGCGGAACACGCATCGGCTGCTCGGCGACCCTTGTGCTGAGCGTGCGCGTCTCGCCCGCTGCCGCGCCGCGATGCGCTGTCTCCTTACAGGCAGACCGTGTTGCGAAATCGGCGACGCGGGCGTGATCCGCAATCGTCACCCGGATTCGTCGCTCTCTTCGTCTTCGGCCATGCGGCATAGCGGCCAAGAGACGTTTGCGCCGGATTCCAGCCACGGTGTGAATTCTTGCCTACACTGCAAACGGCGGCATCCGGACAGTCCGGGTGGCGCCGCCATCACCGTCCGGTCGCGTCCAGGCGTCTGCCCGCCTGAGATGCGCAGGATCGATGCCATCAAGCCGGCCATGACATCGACGAAAACCTCAGCGGGGGCAGACATGTCGAGGTGCGCGCCAGTGTTGACTACCTCAATCGATCCGCATGCCGCCGAAGCCCGGCCCCGCCTGCTCGATACTGTCGACCGGGTTTCCGAGATGTGCTTCGGCCTGTTCATGGCGCTGACCTTCGTGGGGGCGGTATCGGCAGTGGCAGCCCCGGCGGATGCCGCCCGCACCATGTTCCTTACTGCCCTCGGCTGCAACCTGGCCTGGGGGCTTGTCGATGCCGTGATGTACCTGGTCCGCACCCTGACCGAACGGGGGCGCAAACTGACGCTGATCAGGGCGGTGCGAAGCGCAAACGACCCGTCCGACGCCATCGCGTGCCTGCGCAATGCGCTTTCACCGACGTTGCGGCCACTGGTGGAAGACGCGGAACTGGAGGCGATACGCAGCCGTATCGCCAGGACAACCGACTGGCCCGAGACGCCCACCCTGGGCGCCCAGGACTTTCTGGCGGCAGCAGCGATCTTCCTGATTGTCGTACTCGCCACATTCCCGGTTGCGCTTCCCTTCATTATCGTCCCCGAGGTATCGACGGCGCTCCTGGTATCGCGGGTCCTGACCATCGTGATGCTGTTCGGCGCCGGCCTCGCCCTCGGGCGCCATGCCGGCTTCGGCGGCTGGATCGCAGGCCTGGCCATGACGGTGCTGGGCGTCGCGCTGACCGTGGCCATCATCCTGCTGGGAGGCTGAGCATGTGGGCCGCCCGGCTGGCCGCGCACTGCCTCCTGCTGGCCGCGGCGACCGCGCCCCTGCATGCGCGCGCAGCCGGGGAAAGCCAGCCACCCGCGGCGGAAGCGCCCACGTGGAGTGGCGCGGTTTCGGCTTACCTCAACCTGCCGAGCGGCAGCGACGCCTATGTCACCGGTATCGCCATCGCCAATCGCGGCGCCTTGCACCTGGAAGCACGGAGCAACTATGAAGGCAAGGACGCGTACTCATTCTTCGCCGGGTACAACCTTGCCGCCGGCGAAGCCGTGCGCCTCGAGGTCACGCCGATCCTGGGGGGGGTCACGGGCAGCACGAACAGCGTGGTGCCCGGATTCGAGGCCACGGTGACCGGCCGCTATGCGGATGCCTATGTCGAGTTCGAATACGTGCCGAACGCCAAGCCGTCCGCCTACACCTACGCCTGGACCGAACTAGCGTTCCGTCCCGTGGACTGGCTCCGCGTCGGCCTTGCCGGACAGCGCACGCGCGCGTATGAAAACGGCCGCGACCTGCAACGCGGCGTCTTTGCGCAAGTAAAGGGCAAGCGCGCCTCCGCCGCGGTGTACTGGTTCAACCCGACGTCGCATGAGCAGGTCGTCGTGGTCTCAGCGGCGATCAGCTTCTGACGCGTCGTCGTAGAAAGCCGCACCGAAGGTTCGGTTCCAGACAGATTGCCCCCTGCGCAAGGGAATAATGGTCACAAGCGCGAATCCAGCGTAGCAGGACCAGACCACCTCATTAGAAGAGGGGGCAAAACAATATGAGCCACCAAGTTTTACGAGCCGCAATGCTTGCAGCCGTTGCCCTGTTTGTCGCTGCCGGAGCCTATGCGCAAACGCAAGCGAGGCAAGGCGAGGTAAGCAAGGCGCAAAGGATGTCGGTCTGCCAGTGCGTGGCCGACCTCCTTTTCATGGCCGCTCAACTACGCGATATAGGGGCGCCCAGGCAAGATGTACTGAAGAAACTGAGTCAGGTTGGCGGGGGCGACCCGCTCTTTCTCTCCACGACCACCGAGGCTACAAACATTGCCTACGACATGCCGCAAATATCGCCGGCGAAACTGAGGCAGGTTCACATCGACAGGTGCAGGAAGGAGGACAGATGAAGAACGTGGACTCCAGATCCTGCCCGGCGAGCGGCGTGATCGTGAGCTGCATCAGCGGTGCTTGCTCTTGTCCGTAGCGCGGTACTTGCTCTCGAACCTCGCGGACAGATCTTCGGCAGGCTCAGGGGTACCACTCGATAGGGCCGCCGCGATCTCAGCGCGCAGCGCCTCCGCTTCCAGTTGGTTGCGTTGCTCCCGCTGCTCAAGCAACAGTAGACCTGCGCGCACAAGGGAAGAGGATGTACTGCTCATCGAATTCCCTTGAAGCGATATTTTGAGAACTGCGTGGCCGCGCCCGTGGGGATCGTTAGCATCATCGGCAACTAATTGCCGATGATGTGAGATCGTCATGGCGATGGAAAACGCGAGTTCGTCAATCAACGCGCAGCAGGAAGAAACAGATCAAGCACCGGCGTGTTTTCGTCGGCATCCGTGAGGGCGACGCGAACCGGCCCAACGTTTGGCGCCAGCCAGACTGTGCCGTGGAAGACTGGCTCAATCGTGACCTTGCCATCGTTACGGTAGCTGTATTCCAGCACCTGGCCTTCGACGGCAACCTTGCAGGCCTGCGCGTAGGTGCCATCCGGCGCCGCCACGTTCTCGCGCCCTAGATACGTGAACTTGAGCTCGGTAATGACCCCGCCAAAGGTCAGCCCGTACGAACCAGTGCCGTCCGCGGCTTGCTTGAACATCGTGTAGGTCCTGGATTGGCCGGTGGCAAGTCCGGCCAGCACGGGTGACGTCATCTGAATATTGGCGCGCATCGCACTATTCCATGGAACGCCCCCGCCAGACGCCATTGCCGCAGGCACCTTCCCCGAGGCGATCAGGTCCGACAGCGAGGTGGCGGCGTAGTCGAAGCGGTAGCGTCGATCCGATCCACCGGAGCCTGGTTTGGCATATGTCACAGCGCCAGCCGGCAAGACGGGGGTCTGCGGATGCAAGTACACAGTGTGGTGCTGCTCCCCCTCGCCGAAGAAGAAGTTCTTGCTATTCCGCACGTCAATCGCGGGGTAGGCGTTGCCGTCAAAGCTCTGCGTCCCCAAGCCGGCCACATCCACCACGTCGACTTGGACCGGCACGATCCAGGATGCCGAGACGTGGCTCCTGGCGCCTTGCGCAGGCGCCTGCAAACACTCCTGACCTAACACGGTGGGGTCGATTGTCTGCGTGATCGTGCCACCGCCATTGACCGAATCAGTGTGAGCGGTTTCCGGGCTGTCACTACCGCCACCGCATCCCGCCAGGGTCATGGTCACGGCCAGCGCGACAGCCGTCATCGCGTAACGCTCGAATTGCGAGTTCATGGATTTCTTCTCCTTTTTGTTGAAGAGATCTAGCTGAGCGTGGCCAGCAGGAGCGGCGCCTTAGCCTCAGATAGCCGGGCGGTGCGAGTGGCACGGCAACCAGCAGTCGCTGGCGACTGTTTGATTGGCTCGCTGGGCGGAAACGCGGATGCCCGCGCCGGCTCCGGCCACATCGGCAATGGCGGTCTGGTACTCGGACACCGGGCCGGTGACTCAACCGCGCTAGATGTGTGCGCGACGTTAGCAGAGTTGAAATACCAGGAAAATCGGACGTGTACTAATTCATCGTTCATTTACACTTTTTGCTTTTTGGGCAAATACGCCAGCAAGGAGCACCTACAGCAATCTGACGCTTGAGCGAGCACCAACGGTCGCGATTTAGTCAGATGTGAAAAATGTTGAAGTCGGAATCTCTACCGGACCGTCCGCTGAGCGACGGTCGTCGCGCGAAAGGTGAGAGGGAGATGGGCGTTCGCGTGTATCTGACGAAGGCCTGGCTGCGAAGCTGCCCCCGTGCATCGGGCGTAGTGGGGCGCGATGGGCGAAGTTGAAAGCGATGCGGGCGGGCGCAGGCAGCGCGCGAACTGAGGCTGAGGCCAGCGCGCACGACTACTCCGCCATGACGAGTGCGCAACGTTGATGGCTGAGCGGATGCCGCCCAGCCATCGGTGCTCAGAACATGTCATCGATTCGATTCACAATGGCGAGAGGCTGCTGCTGCAACGGCGCCAGCAGGCTATGCAAGCAGCATGCAATCAATCGCGGCATTGGCTTGCGGAAGGCATGTTTTGGTGCGCTCCCAAGCGCATTCAATCGCGAAAGACATCCATCAGGATCTGGAAGCATTGGGCAGCCGGCGAGCGCCAGGCAAAATCAAACCGTGAGCCAGAAGTATCGGGAGCAGATAGGAGGGGGCAATCTCATTCAGGCAGACGTTTGAATCGATAGATCGCGAAGTACCTAGCCGTCCCCGTAGGAATCGAGCCTAGCCGCAAGCTCATGTGGACCTGCATTCCGCGCTCAAGGATGAGGTTTCCTGATGGATCTAGGTACAAGGTTACAACAGAATCGGAATAATTCGGTCCAAACTCAGACCGTCCCCCATCACTTGCCCCTCCCCACGAGACGATTCCATCAGAACCAGTGCAGACAAATTTTCCCTTGTCCTCAAAAGAAGAAACATACTCAAACGACCTCCCGTTCCCATACTGCAGAGCGATTGGCGCAAAGCGGTTCGTCATCCGCACCGTTGCGAAGGTAGGGGGAAGGGACCGTCCGTCGCCGGACTGAGACGCCGCTATTACTTCCTGCGCTTGACGAGCGTCCCGAAATGGAAAGGCGTTTGATAAACGCCATTTCCTTGCCGCTTGTTGTGCTGCTGCATCCCCTTCAATGAGTTCACCTATTCCTTCATATCGCCCGCTTAGATTCGGGCAGTGAGCAGCCGCGTATTCGGCAGGATCTAGATTATTACCTCCAACGCCGGGATAGTTCAGCGGGGAATGGAGACAGGCCGTACAACTCAGAGCTATTCCAGCAACACATAACTTGGCTCGCGCCATTTTTTCCTTTGCTTGCTGCGCCCGATTAGCGGAATTCGCCAGGCAATATCCCGCGGCGAGCCGCACGTGGCTTGAGCACAGACGGAAGGGGGCATTCTTCACTGGATCCGCTTGAATCTATACTTCGCAAAATGCTGGGCCGTACCCGTGGGAATCCCCCCAAGCCGAAGCCTCATATGAATCTGCGTAAATTTCTCATAGATGAGATCACCATGCTCGTCGAGGTAAAGCATTGCCACCGAATCAGATGTATTCGGTCCGAATTCGGAGCGCCCCCCCTTGCTCGCGCCGCCCCAGGTTATTTTTCCTTCAGCCCCAGTGCAAACGAAGCGCTTTTTGTCCTCAAAGGAAGACTGCTGTATTGCACTTCTTCCGTTTGGATATGTGAACCTACTTTGGAAGATCCGTTCCTTGACCAGCGATACTTGCCCGTCCTTTGGGTATTGGAAGCGTCCTGTCTCAGACCTAGAGGCATCGTCAATTGCAGACACCTCATCCGCTTTCGCAAATGGGAATACATTGTCTAAGCGCCTGGTCTTTGCCCAACCTTGCGCAGTAGCGTCTCCATCCAGAAGTTCGCCCCTCCCGTCATACCGGCCGGTCAAATCAGGACACGCTGCATCAACATAGCGAGACGGGTCGATATTCTCACCACCAGCACCAGGGTAGTTCGGCGGCGAGTGGAAACAACCCGAGCAGGCCATGACCAGAAAGGGGATGGCTAACTTCATTGCACTCATTTTGCATTCTTCGATTGTTGGCTCTGGTTGCGGAAGACGGACCAATCTATGCCGTATTGATTGAGCAATGTCACGCCAGCGAATGGAGCTGCCAATGGAATATCGATATCGGTCTGGATCTCAAACATCATCCGTTGAAAGCTCGTCATCCCTTCCTTCAGATTCCCCAGCTGGTCATAGGCAGTCAAACTGCCTAGATAGTCATGAGGGCCGGCGAAGGACTCCAGCACCTTGTCCGTGAACGTGCCCGGAGGGTAGGGTGACTTAGCAAGGGTGCCTGGCAGCCCTTGGAATCCGCCGGTCAGCCCCCCCTCTCTATTGAGAGCTTCGGTCAGAGTCCATTTGTCATTCGTATCCGGGTTGATTCCTGTTCCGGTGAAATCCCAGGCCCCATCCGGTCGCTCGGCAACTATTCCGTATTTTCGCAAGTCGTCAGCGCTAACGCGCGTCCCGGCAATCTTCATGCCGTCGCCGTCAATACCAGAGCTGGATCCAGTAGCATTCGAAATCAGTCGCCCATTTTCATCCCTTGCATCGTAGATGCCTTTGAATCGCTGAGACGACTCAATCTGATCCTGACGCATCGCATCGGCCGCCCAAGCGACGGCAGCCGTCGCCAAGCCAGTCACGGCCCCTGCCTTGCAGTCGCCGCCCTGCATCGCAGCCGTACCACAACCAGCCGCACCAGACGCCAGCAGACGGTCCACGCCGTAGCTGGACCCAAAGTACCCCGCCAGCCCCCCGGTTACCGCTCCCGCGAGACCCGCCGTCGCCAGTTGATCGAGCTTGATCGTGCCAGTCATGCCAATCTGAATGGTCGCGCTTGAGGCAATGCTACCAAGCGCACCGGCGATGGCAAGGTTGGCCATGCCTCCGGCTGCAAATGCAGAACTAGCAAGGAGGCCGCCCGCTGCCGTCGCCTCGACAATCGATCCCGTGGCGATAAGCGCAGTCATACCGGCCTCCGCCGCTGCGATCTGCGCCGCAGCGATGGCTGCAGATGCCGCTCCGGCCGTCACTACGGCCAATGCCACCGCGGCCACCATCGCCACGATCTGCCCCAGCGGCCCGAACCCCTTCTTCTCCTTGATGAACCGCGTGTGGATGTCGTCGGCGACCGTGCTCTCGGTGTAGTTCAGCCCGAGGTTGGCCTTCATCTGATTGACTAGAGCCACGGTCGCGGCCTCGTCCACCCTGCCGTCGGCGCCGCGGATCAGGAACGCATCGTTGACCGCATTGATCGCGTCGGCCTCGATGTTCATGTGCATCGCGCTCATGAACCCGCCCGGCTGCACCACCGTCCCGGTGATCACGCTCCAGCCGCCCTGCACCCGGTAGGCCGACGTGCCGATGTCCACCACATTGGGCC
>NZ_JBFTLX010000076.1:0-26934 GCF_056396665.1 Cupriavidus sp. 05T313
ATGCTGGTGCGCGCCAGCGGCAAGCTGCGCGTGGCGGACCTGGCGGAGTTCAATCCGCTCTACGATCGCGATGGCTGCGGGGCGCGTGCAGCGGCGCGGCTGGCCTACCGGCTGATGGCCTGAGCGTCGCAAACACGGCGCGCGCAGCTAGAGAAAAACCCGCCGGCAGTGGCGGGTTTTTTCTTCGAGTTTCAACGGCTGGCGTGCGGCGGCCAGCGCTCACGAGTGACCAGTTGCCGATTCGAGCCGTAAGCCGACGCTCGGTGGCTTGCTCTTGTACAATTGAATTGTACATTTCAAGTAAGGGGCAACGCTATGCAAACCATTCCATTCTCGGAGGCACGAGCGCATCTCGCTGATGTGCTTCGGGACGCGGAAAGTGGGCAGGAACCGCTCCTGATCTCCCGGCGCGGTCAGCCGGCTGCCGTTTTGATGTCGTGGTCGCAATACCGGCTGCTTGTCGGTTCCCCGTCTGGATTCTTTGGGCGTTTGAGCGAATGGCGCAGCGAGCACGTGCAAACGGAAGACGAGGCAGACCCATTCGAGCATGTGCGTCAACCCGGCGACGGGCGTGATTTCACATGGTGAGCGCCGTGAGTTGGCTGCTGGACACCAACATTGTCTCGGAGACAATGCGGCCAAGGCCGGATGCAGGGGTAATGGCGAATCTGGCCCGATTCGATGGCGAACTGGCTATTCCGGCGACGGTTTGGCATGAACTACGTTATGGCTGGCTGCGTATGCCGGATGGCCAGCGCAAGGACGCAGTTGGCCGTTTCGTGCAGGCAGTGGCGGGCAGCTTGCCGGTCTTGCCCTATGACAGCGCCGCGGCACGGATCCATGCCGAGCTACGCAATTCGCGGGAGCGGGCTGGGCTGAGCCTGCCCTTTGTGGACGGACAGATCGCATCCGTCGCGATGGCGCACGGCCTGACGCTGGTGACGCGCAATACCAGGGATTTTGCCGGGCTGGCGGGCTTGCGGCTGGCCAACTGGTTCGGGGGCTGAGCGCGGCTTCCGGCACCCGGCTCCCGTTTCTCCTTCGGTCTGGCCCCGCCCATGCACGGGCGGGGCCTCTTTCATGGCCGCTGGTTTGCCCACTCAGTGAATCACCATCTGCGTGAACGGGTGCACGTACGCCTGCAGCGTGATGAACAGTCCGACCAAAACCGCCAGCGCTACCGAGTGGAAGAACACATAGCGCAGGATGTCGCCCTCGTGGCCATACCACTTGGTGGCGGTCGATGCCACCACGATGGACTGCGCGTCGATCATCTTGCCCATCACGCCGCCGGAGCTGTTGGCCGATGCCATCAGGATCGGCGACAGCCCGAGTTGCTCGGCCGTGGTCTTTTGCAAGCCGCCAAACAGCACGTTGGAGGCGGTGTCGGAACCGGTCAGCGCCACGCCCAGCCAGCCCAGCATGGTGCCGAACAGCGGGTAGAACACGCCGGTGTGGGCAAACGCCAGTCCCATGGTGGCGTCCAGGCCCGAGTAGCGGGTCAGGTAGCCAATGCCGAACATGGCGCAGATGGTCAGCAGCGAATATTTCACCAGCTTGATGGTTTCCCAGTATTCCCTGACGAGGCGCGGTACCGAGTAACCCATCAGCAAGCCGCCCAGCAAGGCCGAGGCCAGGATGCCGGTGCCCGCCATCGACAGCACGTTGAAGTTGAACACCGCGCCTTCGGCGATGGCCTTGGGCACCACCGGCGGCACCTTGAGCACGGCCTTGTCGAGTCCGGGAATCGGAAACTTGAATTGCCACAGGCCATCCATCAGCTTCTTGAATTCCGGAATGCCCCAGACGAAGACGAAGACCGTCAGGATCACCCACGGCATCCAGGCCTTGACCACCGAGATGCTGGCGGAGGCGGCGCTGGCGCGTGCTTCGGCGGCCACGGCCGCAGGGTCGTCGACCTTGGAGTCATCGTGGCGGCCCAGGATCTTGGTGGAGGTCCAGATTTCCTTGGGCTTCCACACTTTCAGGAACAGCGTGAGGCAGCCCATCGAGACCAGCGCGGCGATCACGTCGACCAGCCAGGGGCCGTGGTAGTTGGAGACCAGGAACTGCGGCACGGCGAAGGTCACGCCGGCGACCAGGATTGCTGGCCAGATCGCCAGCATGCCGCGGAAGCCCGCGAACGCCCAGATCAGCCAGAACGGCACCAGCACCGAGAAGAACGGCAACTGGCGGCCGACCATGGCCGAGAGGTGCAGCAGGTCGAGGCCGGTGACCGAGGCCAGCCCGATCAGCGGTGCGCCCAGCGCGCCGTATGCCACCGGCGCGGTATTGGCGATCAGCGCCAGGCCGGAGGCGGCCAGCGGCGAAAAGCCAAGCCCGATCAGGATCGCACCCGTGACCGCCACCGGCGTACCGAAGCCGGCCGCGCCCTCGAAGAAGGCGCCGAAGCTGAACGCCACCAGCAGCAGTTGCAGGCGGCGGTCTTCGGTGATGCCCGAGATCGAGTTCTGCAGCACCTTGAAGGAGCCGTTCAGGGTGGTCAGCCGGTGCAGGAAGATGATGTTCAGCACGATCCAGCCGATCGGGAACAGTCCCGACACGATGCCCAGGCCGGCGGCCTTGCCCGCCATCTCGGCAGGCATGCCGAATACGGCGGCAGCGATGACCACGCCCACCACCAGCGCCAGGCCGGCGGCCAAGTGGGCCTGCATATGGAAGAATGCCAGCGAAGCCAGCAGTACGGCGACAGGAATGCCGGCAGCTAGCGTTGATAACGCCATGCTGCCTAGCGGGTCATAGACTTGACTCCACACGATGAATCTCCTCGGGTTGGGCGGCAGGTTCTTTTCTGATTGCACCGGCCTGCCGTTTTGGCTCTTGTTCCGACGTGCCATGCCAGCCACGCGTCCGACAGACTTCGCGATTTTAAGGATGGGTTCCCGCCACGACGCCCTAAATTGAATCACCATCGTCGTGAGCCGGATTCAGGGATCAGGGTTTGCCTGGGGGCAGGCTGGTGCACTCTCTGTGCCATTGGCAGAGTACTCCAAACCACTCGATACGCAAATGTATGCTGGCCAGGCCCGTGGTGGCAGAATGCACTGGTTGTCTTTCGTGCCCTGGCGCTCGCGGAGGCTGGGCGGACCGGCATGACAGGGCGGCGTTCGAACTTGCGGGGGAGTCTCGTCATGCATCACATCATTCCCGGCGGTCCCATGCTGGCCGCTTTCCTGTTGTCCAGCCTGTTGCTCGCGGTGACGCCGGGGCCCGCCGTGATCTACATCGTGGCGCGCACCCTTGGGCAGGGCCGGCTTGCCGGCCTGGCTTCGGTGGTGGCAGTAGTGCTGGGCAATCTGGTCAATGTACTGGCGGCCGCGCTGGGGCTGGCGGCGCTGTTCGCGGTGTCGGCGCTGGCTTTTGCCGTGATCAAGTATGCAGGCGCTGCCTACCTCGTGTATCTCGGGCTGCGCGCACTGCGTGCGCGTCCGGCGGCCGCCGGCGAAGCAGGGCCGGAAGCCGGAGGCGCCGGCCTGCGGCGCGTGTTTCGCGATGGCTTCGTCGTGGCCTTGTTCAACCCCAAGACCACCTTGTTCTTCGCAGCCTTCCTGCCGCAATTCATGGATCCGGCCATCTCGGCGCTGCCACAGAGCATTGCCCTTGGCGGCATCTTCGTGCTGGTCGCCTCCATCACCGATTGCTGCTATGTGCTGGCTGCGGCGGCCGTGTTGCCGTATCTGTCCCGTGCAAGAGGCGTGCAGTCCGCAGGCCGTTACCTGACCGCCGGCGCATTGATCGGTCTGGGCGTGCTCGCGGCAGTGTCGGGCGGACGCAACAGCAAGTAGCCGCCGGCAGGTACGTTGGCCGTTGAGGCGGGGAGGATGGGCGGGCTGCGTTTCAGGTGAGCGGCAGCGCCAGGATCCCCGTGGCGGCCGGCCGGGCGCGCATCGCGGCAAGCCAGCGTTCGAGATGCGCACGGGGCTGGTGCGTCACCGGCAGGCCCAGCCAGCGGTGCGCGGCGCAGGCCAGCGGGATGTCGGCCATGGTGAAGCGGTCGCCGCAGATGAACTCGCGCTGGGCCAGGGCTTCGTCGAGCCGGGCCGCCAGCGGTTCGGTGCGTTCCAGGGAGCGGGCGATCAGGTCGGGGTCGCGCTGTCCGGCGGGCACCCGTACCAGCTGGCGAAACGCGTCGACCATGGCGGGACTGAAGGCGTTGGTCTGCCAGTCCATCCAGCGGTCAGCCAGCGCGCGCGCCTTGACGTTGCCGGGCCACAGAGTGTCCTCGCCATCATGCGCGCAAAGATAGCGCACGATGGCGTTGGACTCCCACAGCACAAAAGGCTCGCCGCCGACGTCGGTGCCGCGGAAATCCTCGATCACCGGAATGCTGCGGTCGGGGTTGAGCCGGACATAGGCTTCGGTATCGAGGTCGCCCTCGCTGACGCCGATGTCGATGCGTTCGTGGTCCAGGTGCAGCTCGCGCGCGCACCAGACAACTTTCTGCACATTGATCGATGAGAGCCGACCCCAGATACGCAGCACGACAATCTTCTCCTGATGGCTTGGGCCGCTCCATGCGCTATGTGGCGCAGGGCCCGGGCTGACGGGTGATGTTGTTATCTTGCCATGAAGCCCGCCGCCGAGGAATCAGCCGGGAGATGTATGCGTTGTATCGGCACGGCAGCCGGGCCGGCCGTCAGACTGGCCCGGTTCGCGCAGGCGTTGCCTGCGCGATGCCTCAGGCTGCCTTGGCCTGCGGCGCGTGCTTGGCGATGGCTTCGCGGAACAGCGTGCCGAGGATGGCCACGCCCTGTTCGATGCGCTCCGGCGCCACCGTGACGAAAGCCAGCCGCAGCGCGTTGCGGCGCGGGTTGCTGGCGTAGAACGGCGCGCCCGGCACATAGGCCACGTTGCGCTTGACCGCTTCCTGCAGGATCTCCATGCTGTCCAGCCCTTCGGGCAGCTCCATCCAGATGAACATGCCGCCCTCCGGCGCGTTCCAGGTCACGCCTTCGGGCATGTGGCGCCCAAGCGAATCCAGCATGGCCTGGCACTGCGCGGCGTAGAGCGTGCGGATGGTCGGGATGTGCGTGTCCAGCAGGCCGTCGCGCACCACCTCGTAAGCCAGGCGCTGGGTGAAGCTGGGCGTGTGCAGGTCCGATGCCTGCTTGGCCTGGCACAGCTTGAAGTGCAGCTCGGGCGGGGCGATCACGAAGCCCAGGCGCAGGCCGGGTGCGAGGATCTTGGAGAACGAGCCCATGTAGATCACGCCGTCGGGATTCATCGACAGCAGGCTGGGCAACTGGTCGCCGTGGTAGCTCAGTTCACCGTAGGGATCGTCCTCGACCAGCAGCACGCCAAGTTCGCGCGCGCGCGCCACCAGCGCCTGGCGGCGTTCCAGCGGCATGCGCCGTCCGGTGGGATTCTGGAAGTTGGGCAGGGCGTAGAGGAAGCGCGCGCCGGCGGTCAGCTCGGGCGTGAGGGCTTCGGGCAGCAGGCTCTTGTCGTCGCCCGGCACCGAGACGAATTCCGGCTCGAACAGCGAGAAGGCCTGCAGCGCGCCGAGGTAGCTGGGCGTTTCCACCAGCACCGGGCTGYCCGGATCGATCATCACCTTGGCGATCAGGTCCAGCGCCTGTTGCGAGCCGGTGGTGATCAGCACGCGCTCCACGTCCACGTTATGACGCTTGGCAATGAATTCGCGCAGCGGCATGTAGCCTTCGGTCGCGGCGTATTGCAGCGCTGCCTGCGGATTGTCGGCGAAGATCCGGGCCACCGCCTGTTCCATGGCCGCTACCGGGAATGTGGCCGGGGAGGGCAGGCCACCAGCGAAGGAAATGACTTCCGGACGCTCGGTGACTTTCAGGATTTCGCGGATAGCCGAGCTGGTCAGCTGTTGCGCCCGGCGGGAGATGGCCCAGTTCATGATGTTCTCTTGGTATGTGGGGAGTCGAACGGGATCGACTCAGTCAACGATAAAAAGCCGGGCGCCGGTCGGGGTGGACGAACGGTGCGGTTCGGCGTGGTCGGCAACCTGGTAGCTCGTGCCCGCGGCGAGCACGAAATGCCGGCCGTCTTCCAGCTCGGTATGCAGCTCGCCTTCCAGCACAAACAGGATGTGCCCTTTGGTGCACCAGTGATCGGCGAGGTACCCGGCGGAATACTCCACCATGCGAACGCGGATATCGCCGAACTGGCGGGTGCGCCAGAGGGCTTCCCCGGTGTCGCCGGGATGGCGGGTCGGGGTGATCTCGGACCAGTCGGTGGTGCCGAAGGGCAGGTTGTCGATGCGCATGTGTGGGACAGGATTCCTCTTGCTGTTCGGGGATGGGGGGCGGGACGCACCGGCACGGGTGCATCCTGCCTCCCGGATCAAGCCCTCTTACTTCACTTCAACGATCATCTCGATCTCGACGCAGGCGCCCAGCGGGATCTGCGCCACGCCGAAGGCGCTGCGGGCATGCTTGCCGGCGTCGCCAAAGATTTCCGCCAGCAGCTCCGAGGCGCCGTTGGTCACCAGGTGCTGCTCGGTGAACTCCTGCGTGGAGTTGACCAGGCTCATCACCTTGACGATGCGGGTGACACGGTTCAGGTCGCCGCCCAGGTGGGTGTGCAGCGTGGCCAGCAGGTCCACGGCGATCGAGCGCGCGGCGGCCTTGCCGTCTTCGGTGCCCAGGTCCTTGCCCAGCTTGCCTGCCCAGGGCTTGCCGTCCTTGCGGGCGATGTGGCCTGAAAGGAACACGGTGTTGCCGGTTTGCGCGGCCATCACGTAGGCGGCGGCCGGGGCGCCGGCGGTGGGCAGTTCGATGCCGAGGCGGGCAAGAGTGTTGTAGACGGACATAGGGTCTCCAGTCAGTGGGATCGTCCCGTTGGAATGGGGTGGGGTTCTTCGACGGCGGGTGCGGGCACAGGGCCCGCGGGGGCGCTGCGCACCGCAGTCCGGCGGCCCAGGGCCACCACGGCGATCACCGCCACCGCAAAAGCGAGGGTGGCGGCATCGAGCGGCTCGGCCAGCATCAGGGCGCCGCCCGCCAGCGTGAGGAACGGCTGCAGCAATTGTATCTGGCCCACGCGCGCCACACCGCCTTTTGCGAGCCCGGCGTACCAGAACAGGAAGCCGATGAACATCGAGAACACGGACACGTAGCCCATGCCGAGCCACGCGCGCGGCGAGGCAGCGGCGATCTGATCGGGATGTTGCAGCCCCAGCCAGGCCACCACCGGCAGCAGCAGGGGCAGCGCCACCACCAGCGCCCAGCTGATGGTTTCCAGCCCGCCGAGTTCGCGTGACAGCTTGCCGCCTTCGGCGTAGCCCAGCGCGCCCAGCACCATGGCCGCGAACAGCAGCCAGTCGGCGTGCTGCAGCCCGCCCGCGCCCTGCCAGAGCGCGAAGGCGATCACCAGCGCGCTGCCGACAGCGGCCGACAGCCAGAACGCGGGCGAGGGCCGCTCGCCCCCGAACCAGGCGGCAAAGACCGCGGTGGCCAGCGGCAGCAGGCCGGTGATGATGGCGCCATGGCCGGCCGGCACTTCGCGCATGGCCAGCGAGGAAAACAGCGGAAAGCCCACCACCACGCCCAGCGCCGTCACCGCCAGGCGCCACCACTGGCCGCCCTGGGGCCGGCGCATGCGCGCGAAGGCACCGCGCTGCCATAGCAGCACCAGCGCCAGCAATGCCGCCACCACCGCGCGGCCGAGCGCCACGAAGGTGGCGTCCAGTTCGGCCACCGCCATGCGGGTGAAGGGCAAGGTCTGGCTGAATATGGCCACGCCGGTAAAGCCGAGCAGCATGCCGCCGCTATGCGTGGCGCCGGGGGCGTTGTTGACGTTGGGGAGGGAGGCGGGTCCGGCGGCCATCTTGGATGCTCAGTGAAGGGTGGGCAGGCTGGCAAGCGCGATCCACAGCGCGGTCAGTGCGAGGGCCAGGCCCATGCCGCGGTTGAACCAGCGGATACGATGGCCCGCCTGCAGCCATTGCCGCAGCGAGGCGCCGAGCACGCCGTACAGGCCATTGCTGACGAAGCCAAGCACGCCGAACACGGTGCACACCAGGAAGGCCCGGTGCAGCGGCGACTGGGCGTCGGCCATGTACGACGCGGCCGTCGCCAGCGCCAGCATCCACGCCTTGATATTGGCGTATTGCAGCGCTGCCGATTGCCACACCGACAGCGGGCGCAGTACCTGCTTGTCCGACAGCACGGTGCTGCGCGCCAGCTTGAGCGCCAGCCATAACAGGTAGAGCACGCCGGCCGCGCGCACCAGCAGCGCCAGCGCCGGGCTGGCCAGGATCAGCGCGCCCACGCCGGCCGCGCACAGCGCCAGGATGCTGGCGAAGCCGAACGCCACGCCCACGCAGTGGGGCAGCGTGGCGCGCAAGCCGAAGTTGGCGCCAGTGACGGCGGCGATGGTGGTGTTGGGGCCCGGCGTGAACAAGCCCACCGTCATCAGCGACAGCAGCGCGGCGAACTGGGCCGCCGACAACCCGGTCAGCAGGGCAGGGTCCATGATCATGGTCGTCGTGCCCTTGTCACGCCGCGAACTGCACGACCACACGGCGGTTGGTGCGGCTCTTCTTCTCGATCTTGGTCACCACCACCGCGCCGATCTCGCCGGTAGCCGCCACATGGGTGCCACCGCAGGGCTGGCGGTCCACGCCGGGGATGTCGATGATGCGGATCGCGTCGCTGCCGGCCGGTGGCGCGGCGCCCACGGTGCGTACCAGTTCCGGTTGCGCGGCCAGCTCCTCGGGCGTGATGCGTTCGATACCGACCTGGCTGTCGGTGCCGATCAGCGCGTTGAGCTGTTCGGTGAGCACGGCTTTGTCGAGCGTGGACTCCGGCAGGTCGAAATCAATGCGCGCCGAGTCGGGCGAGATGCCGCAGCCGGTCACCGGCACCGGGATCAGCGAACCCAGCAGGTGCAGGCAGGTATGCAGCCGCATCAGCCGGTGACGGCGCTCCCAGTCGATGGTGACGGCGACGATGTCGCCCGGCTCCGGCAGCGCGGCGCCGGGCTCGGGCACGTGCAGGATATGGCTGCGGTCCGGGGTGTACACCGTTTCCAGCAGGGCAATGGTGGCGCCGTTGGCCAGCCTGAGCGTGCCGGTATCCCCCGCCTGGCCGCCGCTGCGTGCGTAGCACACGGTCTGGTCGAGTTCGATGCCGTCAGCGTGCACGGCCACCACGGTGGCGGTGCAGCTGCCGAGATAAGCGTCGTCGTCGAAGCGTTTGCGGGTGGCGGACATCGGTCGGGCCTCCTTCATTGTTGTTGTGGTTGTTGTGTTTATTGCTTTGCGCCTGGTTCAGCGCAGCGTGCGCACGCCGTCTGGCGTTTCTATCTCCGCGGTCAGCTCCGCGACGGTTGACGCCTCCAGGGCGATCGGGCCGCCGCCCAGCCATTGCATGGCCTCGGCAAGCCGGGCCGCCTGCGGATGCCGGCCGCGCAGCGCGCGCAGCGCCAGGCCCTGGTTCGGCAGCCGGGACGAGGGATGGGTCGGCACATCCCACTGGATCAGCGTGGGGAGGATGCCTGCGCCCTGGATCGACGCGCCATCCCCATCGTCAGCCGGCCACGACGGCAGGCTGCCGTCCTCGGGCACGGTGATACGCCAGCGCAGGTCGCCACGGGTCATCGGGATGACCGGCGGGATGCGCCCGGGGTACTGCGCTTGCCACAGGGACAGGTCGGTTGGCCGCTCCACACGCGCCGCCCAGTGCAGCAGGAAGGGGCCATAGCGCAGCCGCGCCTGTACCGCCTCGGTGTCCAGGCCAAACCAGCGTGGCCGGGCGGGGGGCGGCGCCTCGGGATCGATGGCGATCACCTCGATGTAGGCCCCGCCGAACAGGCCGAGCAGACCATTGTGCGTGCCCATGCCCGGATGGGCGCCGCCCGGCTGGGGCGTCACGCCAAGCGCATCGGCGACGTGCTGCGCCCCCTCGGCAAGCGTGGGAGCGGCGATCACGAGATGGTCGAGGGCAATTGTCATGGTGTGTTGATGGTAGACAAGGTTGTCGGTACAGTACCGATACAGTTATGCAGAACATTCTCAGTACAGTGGCGGGAGCAAGGCATGAACAGCAGGGACCCGATTGCGCCAGGGCACAAGGATAAAGGAGCCGGGGCAGGCAAGCGCGACGGCGCGGTCTCCGGCGCCGGCGAACAGGCGCGGTCATTGCGCCTGGTGCTGCCGCCCCCCACCGAACGCATGCCCGACCCGGTGCCCTCGGTGCAGATGACGCTGGTGGAACAACTGACCGAATGGGCGCGGATGCGTATCGACGAGCGGGTGTTCCGCGCCGGCATGCGGATGCCTTCGATCCGCCAGCTCGCGCAGGAAAAGGGCATCTCGCGCTTCACCGTGGTCGAGGCCTACGAGCGGCTGGTGGCGCTGGGCTACCTGGAATCGCGTCGCGGCTCGGGCTTCTATGTGCGCGAGCGCACGCCGCAGGTGGCGGCGGTAGCGCCCGTGGCTACCGGCGCGCGCAATATCGACGTGACCTGGCTGCTGCGCAGCATGTTCCACTCCACCGAGCCGCATAAGTCCCCGGGGATGGGCTTCCTGCCCAACGACTGGCTGGACGGCGAGCTGATCGCCAGCGCGCTGCGCGGCCTGGGCCGCCAGCCGGGCAGCCATTTCCTGGCCAGCGGCACGCCGCAGGGCTTCCTGCCCCTGCGCCAGCAACTGCGCAACCGCCTGGCCGAGCTGGAGATCGGCGCCACCCCGGACCAGATCGTGCTGACCTCCGGCATCACCCAGGCACTCGACCTGATCGCCCGGCTCTACCTGCGTCCGGGCGACGCCGTACTGGTGGGTGATCCGGCCTGGTTCGTCATGTTCGGCCGCTTTGCCGCCCAGGGCGCCCAGCTGATCGGCATGCCCTACACCGCCGAAGGCCCCGACCTGGAAGCACTGGAGCGCATCCTGCAGGCGCGCCGGCCGCGCCTGATGGTGATCAACTCGGTACTGCACAACCCGACCGGCACCTCGCTGTCGGCCGCCAAGGCCTTCCAGCTGCTGCGGCTGGCCGAGCAGTATGACCTGCTGATCGTCGAGGACGACATCTATTGCGACCTGTGCCCGCCCGGCCACGCCGCCACCCGGCTGGCCAGCCTGGACCAGTTGCGCCGCGTGATCTACCTGGGCAGCTTCTCCAAGACGCTGGCCGCCAACCTGCGGGTGGGTTTTATCGCGGCGCACTCCGAACTGGCCGCCAGCCTGACCGACAGCAAGCTGCTGGCGGGGCTGGCCTCGCCGGAGATCAACGAGCGAGTGCTCTATAAGGTGCTGACGGAAGGCCACTACCGCAAGCATGTGGAGCGGGTGCGCAACCGGCTCGACCGCGCCCGCGACGACACCCGCCGTACCATCGAACGGCTAGGCTTGACGCTGTTTCCCGGGCAGCATGCCGGCATGTACCTGTGGGCGGACACCGGGCGGGACACCAACGCCATCGCCACCGCCGGCCACGAAGAAGGCTACCTGTTCGCGCCGGGCAGCCTGTTTTCGCCCTCCCAGATGCCTTCGGGCTGGATGCGCTTCAACGTGGCCAGCAGCCAGGATCCCGATATGCTGGCCTTCCTGGCGCGCCAGCTGGACCGGCGCTAGCGGCGCAGCCGCCTGCGCGCCGCATCTTGAAAACGGCGCCGCCGCCCCTATGTTTGCGGACATTGGCGTAATGCCGGGCCGGCACCAGGAGGGGGCGGCCCGGCGTTGCCAGAAGTTCGCGCGGACCGGACCCGGTAGCTTTCGGGTCCGGTCCGCCACATGACCCAGATTCCCAAGTTAGCCAAGTTTGAAGAGGAGAACCATGACCGCACCGCACGAGACGATGAGCTTCCAGGCGGAAGTGAAGCAACTGCTGCACCTGATGATCCACTCGCTGTACAGCAACAAGGAAATTTTCCTGCGCGAGCTGGTTTCGAATGCTTCCGACGCCACCGACAAGCTGCGCTTCGAGGCGATTGCCAACCCGGCCCTGCTCGAGAACGATGCCGACCTGGCGATCCGCATCGAGGCCGATCCCGCGGCGCGCACGCTGAAGATCACCGACAACGGTATCGGCATGAGCCGCGATGAGGCGATCCGCAACCTCGGCACCATCGCCCGTTCGGGCACCAAGGAATTCTTCCAGCAACTCTCCGGCGACCAGCAAAAGGACGCCGCCCTGATCGGCCAGTTCGGCGTGGGTTTCTACTCGGCCTTTATCGTGGCCGACAAGGTGACGGTGGAGACCCGCCGCGCCGGCCTGCCCGCGAGCGAAGCCGTACGCTGGGAAAGCGCCGGCGACGGCGAGTTCAGCGTGGACGCCATCGACCGCGCCGAGCGCGGTTCCACCATCACGCTGCACCTGCGCGAAGGCGAGGCCGATTTCCTCTCGGCCTGGAAGCTCAAGGGCATCATCCAGAAGTACTCCGACCATATCTCGCTGCCGATCCGCATGCCCAAGGAAGTGTGGGATGCCGAGGCCAGCGCCTACAAAGCCACCGGCGAGTGGGAAAGCGTGAACCAGGCAAGCGCGCTGTGGACCCGCTCCAAGTCGGACATCACCGAAGAGCAGTACACCACCTTCTACCAGCACATCGCGCACGACAACGAAGCGCCGCTGGCCTACACCCACAACCGCGTCGAAGGCCGCAGCGAGTACACGCAGTTGCTGTACGTGCCGGCGCGCGCGCCGTTCGACCTGTGGGACCGCAACCACAAGGGCGGCCTCAAGCTCTATGTGAAGCGCGTCTTCATCATGGACGACGCCGACCAGCTGCTGCCGGCCTACCTGCGCTTCGTCAAGGGCGTGGTGGATTCGGCCGACCTGCCGCTCAACGTCTCGCGTGAATTGCTGCAGGAAAGCCGCGACGTCAAGGCCATCCGCGAAGGCTGCACCAAGCGCGTGCTGTCGATGCTGGAAACGCTGGCCGACAGCGACGACGAAGCCGAACGCGCCAAGTACACCACCTTCTGGCAGCAGTTCGGCCAGGCACTCAAGGAAGGCCTGGGCGAAGACGCCGGCAACCTGGAGCGCATCGCCAAGCTGCTGCGCTTTGCTTCCACGCAGCAGGACACCGCCGAGCAGAGCGTGGCGCTCGCCGCCTACGTGAGCCGCATGAAGGAAGGCCAGGACAAGATCTACTATGTCACGGCCGACAGCTGGTCCGCGGCCAAGTCCAGCCCGCACCTGGAAGTGTTCCGCAAGAAGGGCATCGAAGTGCTGCTGCTCACCGACCGCGTGGACGAGTGGATGCTGTCCTTCCTGCGCGAGTTCGATGGCAAGGAACTGGTCTCGGTGGCACGTGGCGACCTGGAACTCGGCGCGCTGGCCGATGCCGATGAAAAGGCCGAGCAGGAAAAGGCGGAAGGCGACTGGAAGGACGTGCTGGAACGCGCCAAGACCGTGCTGGAAGGCAAGGCCAAGGACGTTCGCGTGACGCTGCGCCTGACCGAGTCCGCGTCCTGCCTGGTGTCGGACGAAGGCGACATGAGCGGCTACCTGCAACGCCTGCTGAAGCAGGCGGGCCAGAAGGCGCCGGACGCCCAGCCCATCCTGGAGCTGAACCCGGACCACGCGCTGGTGCGCAAGCTGCGCGCGCTGGCGGAAGCTGGCCCCAGGGACGAAGCCTTCGGCGATCGCGTGCATGTGCTGTTCGACCAGGCCCTGCTGGCCGAGGGCGGCACGCTCGAGGATCCGTCGGCCTACGTGCACCGCATCAACAAGCTGCTGGCGTAACCCAAGCGGCGGTTTGCTCCCCTTTCCCCCGCGCACCGGTGGAGAGGGGGGGCGGGCGCTGGCAGCAAGTCGCGCAAGCGCTTGTCCGCCACCGGGCGTGCCAGTTCCCGCGCGGTACACTCCCCCCATGCAAGTTCCTTCCTCCGCATCCCTCCCGGTTCTCCCTCCCGATCTCCAGCAAGGCCTGCCCCCGGTCATCGACCGGCACACCCGCGTGCTGGTGCTGGGCAGTTTTCCCGGCGCCGCCTCTTTGGCGGCGCGGCAGTATTACGCCCACCCGCGCAACCAGTTCTGGCCGCTCCTGGGGGCGCTGACCGGCGAGCCGCTGGCGGAGCTGCCCTACGCGGAGCGGCTGGTGCGGCTGCTGTCCCACCGCATCGGCGTGTGGGACGTGCTCGGCGCCTGCGTGCGCGAGGGCAGCCTGGACAGCAATATCCGCCACCCGCAGGCCAACGACTTCGTGCGGCTGATGGCACTGGCGCCAGAGTTGCGGCGGGTGGGCTTCAACGGCGGCACCTCGGGACGCTTCGCGCAGCAGTTCGCGGCGGCCGGCTATGAGACGGTAGTGCTGCCATCGTCCAGCCCCGCCCATGCGGCGCGCAACTTCGCGCAGAAGCTGGAGTTGTGGCGGGCGCTTCTGTCACAATCGCGGCCATGAATCACGGTGGCACGCCACCGTCCCACGTTATGCAGGTAGACCGACAATGCCATACCTAGGAATTGGTTTTCACGTCATCGTCGCGGTGTTCTTTGCCGTGCATGCGGTGCGCACGCAGCAGAACATGTACTGGCTGCTGATCCTGTTTGCCTTCCCGGGGCTGGGCAGCGTGGTGTATTTCTTCGCCATCTACCTGCCCGGACTGCGCCAGACGCGCGGTGCGCGGGCCGCCACGCGCGCCATCGGCCAGCTGGTCGACCCCAACCGCGCGGTGCGCGAGGCGCGCGACGCATTTGACCGGGCGCCCACCGTCGATCATCGCATGCGCCTGGGCGCCGCCTTGCTGGATGCCGGCGACCCCAAGGCCGCGCTGGAACACTACGAGGCCGCCGCCAGCGGCCCGTTTGCCACCGACCCGGCGCTGCTGCTGGGCCTGGCGCGCGCGCAGTTCGCCACCGGCGGCCATGCCGCCGCCGTGGCAGCGCTGGAACGCCTGTTCGCCGCCCAGCCGCAGGGCCGCCAGCAAGCCGATCCCGCCTTGTTGTATGCGCGCGCGCTGGCCGCCTCGAACGCGCCGGGCACGCGCGCYGCATTCGAGCAGGCGCTCACCTGCGCCAGCGACGCCGCCGCGCGCTGCCTGTTCGCCGACTGGCTGACGGCGCAGGGCACGCCGGCCGACCGCGAGCGCGCCCAGGCGCTGTACGCCGAGATCGTGCACGACGGCAAGCACTGGCCGCGCCACGCCCGCGAGCACAACAGCGAATGGCTGCGGCGCGCCCAGAGCGCGCTCGGCAAAGCGTGAGCTGAACGAACCGGCGCGGGCCTTCGCATCGCGGGGCCATCGCCCGCCGCCGTATTACGTGCCGCCTATGCGGGCGTCACATCGACTTGTTTTTTCCTGACCACCATGACTCTTCTCAAACGCAAATCGATCGAAGCCGAGGCCTCGCGCCGTCCCGCACGCGGCACGCGCAGCCGCGACGGCGCGCAGGCGGCGCCGCGCGAGGAAAAGCGCATGACGCCGCGCTTCGCGCCGGTGACGTTCTCCGAAATGGAAGGCGTGCGCTACCTGCATTTCGGTACCGAATGGGTGCAGGGCGCGATGCGCCTGCGCAAGCCCGATGCCATCGAGCTGGAGTACGCGCAGCAAATGATGGCGTGGCTGCTGTTCCTGTCGCCGTCGGCGCCGGATTTCCACGTGGCGCAACTGGGTCTGGGCGCGGCCGCGCTGACCAAGTTCTGCCATCGCCAGTTCAGCCGAGCGCGCGTTACCGCGGTGGAGCTGAATCCGTCCGTGATCGTGGCCGGGCGCAGCATGTTTGGCCTGCGCGAGGACGACGAGCGCCTTAGCGTGCGTGAGCAGGATGCCTGGGACTACGTGATGGACGGCGCCCACACCGGCGCTCTCGATGTCCTGCAGGTCGATCTCTACGACGCCACCGCGCGCGGACCGGTCCTGGACACGACAGCCTTCTACAAGGCCTGCCGCCGCGTGCTGAAAGCACCGGGCGTGATGACCATCAACCTGTTCGGCGACCACGACAGCTTTCCCAAAAACATCGTGCGGATCTGCGAAGCCTTCGATAACCGCGTGCTGGTGTTCCCAGAGGTGCACGACGGCAATGTCATTGCCCTGGCCTTCAACGGCCCGGCGATCGATGTGTCGTGGGATGTGCTGGAAGCGCGCGCCAAGGTGGTGGAGGACAGCACCGGCCTGCCCGCGCGCGACTGGGTGAAGAAACTGCGGGCGGCGAATGCGCGGCAGGAGGACGGTTTGCGGATCTGAGGCGGCTGGCTTGCCGCTTGCGGCGCCGGCCCTCGCCGCCGGCGCCGCAAGCAGGGAGCGCTTCGGCGCTCTGCCTTACTGCTTGTGGAAGAACTGGGCGAGCGACCATTCGTCGGTACGCGCTTCATACTTCAGATCCTTGCGCATCGCCCACATCGCCAACTGGCTATGGGAAGGAACAATGGCATGATCCGCCAGCGCAAACTTGGCCGCGATCCGCGCATTTTCCTCCCGCGACTTGTCGCTGCTCACCGTGGTCAGCGATTTCTCAATCAGCAGGTCAAGCTGCGTATTGCTGTACTTGCCCCAGTTCCACGTTCCGTATCCCGTCTTGGGATTCGGCGTCCCGGTGATCGAGCGCAGCGCCACGTCGGCCGCCGCCGACCCCCAGCCCAGCATCTCGAACGCAAAGTCTCCCTGGCGCGCGCGCGTGAAGTACGCGGCCACCGGCAGTGTCTCCACCTTGGTCTGAATGCCGATGCGCGTCAGCATGCTGGCGGTAGCCTGCGCCACCGCGGCATCGTTCAGGTAGCGGTTATTGGTCGCGTGCAGCGTCAGGCCAAAGCCATCCGGATAGCCCGCCGCGGCCAGCAGCTTCTTCGYGCCTTCGGGATCATAGGCCTCGGGCTTGGTGCCGGGATGGCCAAAGATCTGCGGCGAGACGATCGAGGAGGCCGGCACGGCCAGCCCTTCCATGATGCGGTCGACGATGGCGTCGCGGTTCAGCGCCTTGCTGATCGCGGCGCGCACGCGTGCGTCCTTGAACGGGTTCTTGCCGAGCGGCTTGCCGGCCTTGTCGGTGACGAAGGGCGGGTTGTCGCGCGACTGGTCCATCTGCCAGAAGATGGTGCGCCACGAGACCTGCTGCTCGATGCGGAACTTGGGGTTCTGCCTGAGCCTGGCCACGTCGGCGGAGGGCACGCTTTCGATCACGTCCACGTCGCCGGACAGCAGCGCCGCGCTGCGCGCGCCGTTGTCGGTGATGATGCGGAAGATCGCCCGATCCCAATCGACCTTGGGACCCCAGTAGTCGGGGTTCCTGGCCATCACGATTTCCTGCCCGCGCGCGAAGCGCACGAATTTGAAGGGGCCGGTGCCGATCATCGCCTTGCCCGAATCGAAATCGGCCTGGGTCAGCGTGGCCGCGATCTTCTTCGGCATGATCGGCACGCTGTTGAGGTCGTTGGCCAGGTTGGCGTAGTTGGGCACGCTCATGGTGAGGCGCACGGTGAGCGGGTCGGGCGTGTCGATGCGCGCGATCGGCTTGGTGTAGCTGGTGAAGGAGCCTGGGCTATTGGTGAGTTTGTCCGGGCGCTCCAGCGAGGCCTTGACGTCTTCGCTGGTGAACGGCGTCCCGTCGTGCCATTTCACGTTGGGGCGCAGCTTGATTTCCCAGGTGATGGCGTTGACCGGCTTCCATGACAGCGCCAGGCCCGGGATGTAGCGGGCGTTCTTGTCCATGAACACCAGCGACTCGAAGATGYGCAGGGCGATGGCGTTGTTCGGTCCGGCGTTGTTCCACTGCGGGTCCATCGAGGTCACGTCGGCGGACAGGCCGATGCGCAGGTCTTCGGCCTGCGCCGCGCCGGCGGGCAGCAGCATCAGCGCGGCGCCGCCGAGCACGAGTGCGGCGCCGGCTTGCAGCATCGCGCGGCGCGGCATCAGGGCGGCAAGGACGTCAGGCGGGCTTGACGGAGCGCCGGCAGGGCGATCCGCGGTGCGGGCTGGAAGGCTGCGGCTAAGGCGTGTTGCGGGCATCGGGATGCGCTCCTCGTACGGGCCGGCCCTCGGGAGGGGAGGGCGTCGGCGGGTTCTCAGATGGGGTGGCGGCTCCGGCTTGCTTGCCTGAATCTCCACCCGGCTGCCCGCATTGTGCCGCCAAAACGACATCGGTGTGCGATACGGGCGTCATATGCTTATGCTCCCAGCAAGGGGTGGCACATGTCCATGGCTTGCGCCGCCTGCTTGTCCCCGGGCCCGCCCGCAGCCGGTAGAATCCCGCCCATGTTCGCCAACTCCCGCACCATCACCTCGGCCCAGGCCGATGTCCACGACCACCTCGCGGCGCGTGTCGCCCGCCACCTGGCTGAGCCCTTTCGCAAGCCGATCGGCGAGCCCAGCCGGCGCGCGCTCGATCTTGCGCTGCAGCAATGGCAGCAGGCCGGCGTCGCGCCGCTGATCCTCGACGCAGGCTGCGGCGTGGGGGAGAGCACCTTGCGCCTGGCCACGGCGTTTCCCGGTCATTTCGTGATCGGCGTGGACCAGTCGGAGAAACGGCTGACCGGCGGCAAGGACTGGTGGGAAGGGCCGATGCCGGCCAATTTCGCCTGGGCCCGTGCCGACCTGGTCGATGTCTGGCGGATGCTGCAGGCGGATCGCATCCCTATTGCGCGCCATTACGTGCTGTATCCCAACCCCTGGCCCAAGATCGGCCACCTGGGGCGGCGCTGGCAGGGCCATGCGGTGTTCCCGGCGCTGGCTGCGTGCGGAGACTATCTGGAGTGCCGCAGCAACTGGCAGGTCTATATCGATGAATTTGCCCAGGCGCTGGCGCTGGTTGGCCGGCCGGCGCGGGTCGAGTCCTGGCGGCCGGCCGAGGCTATCACGCCGTTCGAGCGCAAGTACGCCGCCTCCGGTCATGCGCTGTGGCGCTGCGTGAGCGAGCCCGCGGCAACCTGACACCGGGAGCCGGGAAACAAAACGGCCCGCGCAAGGCGGGCCGTCGGTGAGGCGGGTGGGGTAACGCTCAGTGGAACAGCGGCTGCTGCGTGGGCGCGTCTTCGGGCAGTTCGGCGTGCACGATCTCACCCGAGCGGTCCGCGTAGAGCGGCGTGCCGCAGTCTTCGCAATACTCGGGGTCGAACAGCGCGGCGTGACGGAATATGTCTTCGACCCCCGCGTTGCGCAGTTCCTCGCAGATCTGCTCCAGCGGGTTGTCCTTCTCGCTGGCGTCGATCTCGCCGGACTCGCGGCCATACACCGGCCAGACGATGCCGTAGATCACATCCTTCTCGCCGCGCATGGTAAAGCCGACGCGGTACTCCTCGACTTCCTCCTCGCCGAAGGCCGCCACCACGGCGGCCATCTGGCCGGCGGGCACGTCCAGCGTGCCGCACAGGTAGTTGACGGCGGCGCGCACGGTGAGCGGGCGGATGCTCTTGTCGGACTCGCGGCAGGACAGGAAGAAGGCGTCGGGCAGCAGCAGCTCGAACTCGCAGCCGGGCATCAGCAGCGCGATCGAAGGCTGGACCTGGGTGCGCCATTGCTCCAGGCACACCGTGCGCTCGGCATGGTGTTCCTTGGCGTCCTCCTGCCAGCGGAACAGTGCCTGCTCGTGCGGCGCCACCACCACGGCCAGCAGGTAGCGCGGATCGGCCAGGATCGGCGCGGTCTCCGGCAGGTCGCGCAGATCGACCTTGGGCGTGGTGCCGGCCATGGCGGCCGAAACCAGCTTGTAGGTCAGGGCAAAGGTATCGCTGTGCGTGCGCGGCAACTGGTCGATGCTGTACAGGTAGGGCGATAGCGCCATCTTGGTATTGGTCGCCAGCACATGCGCCTGCATGTGCACCGCCAGGGTCTGCGACAGCTCGGGCTTGAGCGCGCCGGACGGGATGGCGTAGCGGGTGTGGGCCAGGATGGGGGCGGCGATCAGCAGGGCGTCGTAGCTGACGCCGTCGATTTCGACGGTGGCCGACTCGGCCAGGGTCTCGGCTTGTTCGGCGAGCACGTCGGAGGCGTCGGCGTTGTGCTTGAACAGGTGTTCGAGCGCGGCGTCGAGGGCGGACTGGCTGCCGTTTTTCAGGAGCCGGCCCAGGCGTTGCGAGAGCCGCCGCTCCCAATACCCATCCTCCATGCGGCTGCCCGAGGCATCGAGCGCGAGCGCATCGGCCACCAGACGCTCGGCGTCAGGCGAAAGACGTTGGGAAGCCTTGGGGCGAAAACCTGCCATAAGTCGAAATCATCCGTTTTTCGGTAAAACGGTATTCTACTCGCTGCGTTGACAAAAAAAGCCGCCAGGTGCAGGGCGGCTGTTCTGCGTGATGCCGGACAGGCTTGCGCGGTGCCTCGAAGCGCCGGGGCTGTTACTTCTGCGCGGGCGCTTGCGGGGTCTCCGGCGCGTGGGTTTCCACGCCGTGCTGCTCGCCGCCCATCGAAATCTCGCCGCCCTTGGACAACATATAGAGTGCCGCGCCGGCGATGACGACGAATGCGATGAAAATCTTTGCCATGGTGTCTCCTGTGCGTTTGAGGCGGGCAGGCCGACGTGGCTGCCCTGCGCAATGCTTTGTTCTTGTTGATGCATCGGAGTGTGGCAGGGCAGGCTTGCGTGGAACTTACACGGGGGCATGCTTGGGGTAAGCCTGGGTCAAGCGGTGGTGGCTGCGCTTTTAGMCCGGCTGCCGGGCTCGCCGGGCGCTATGGCAGGTAAACGCCGCCGCAAAGAAAAACGCCGCTGGCCATGTCCTCCATAGAGGCGCACGGCCAGCGGCGTCGCCCCAAAGCCCCTGAGGGCCCCGGGCTAGCCGGTCAGGCGGCCAGCAACTGACGCAGCACGAACGGCAGGATGCCGCCGTGGTTGTAGTAGTCGACTTCGATCGGGGTGTCGATGCGCAGCAGCACCGGCACGCGCTGCACGTCGCCATTGGCGCGCTTGATCACCAGCGTCACGTCCTGCTGCGGCTTCAGGTCGCCTTCGATGCCTTCGATGTCGAACGTCTCGTTGCCGATGATGCCCAGCGTCTGCACGCTGTCGCTGCCTTTGAACTGCAGGGGCAGCACGCCCATGCCGACCAGGTTGGAGCGGTGGATGCGCTCGAAGCTGCGCGTGATCACGGCCTTCACGCCAAGCAACTGGGTGCCCTTGGCGGCCCAGTCGCGCGACGAGCCGGTGCCGTACTCTTCGCCGCCGAACACCACGGTGGGCGTGCCTTCGGCGATGTATTTCATGGCGGCGTCGTAGATCGACATTTCGTCGCCGGTGGGCTGGTGCAGCGTGACGCCGCCTTCCACGCGCGAGCCATCGGCCTTGACCGGCAGCATCAGGTTCTTGATGCGCACGTTGGCAAAGGTGCCGCGCATCATGACCTCATGGTTGCCGCGGCGCGAGCCGTAGCTGTTGAAGTCCGCCTTGAGCACGCCGTTGGCCAGCAGGTACTTGCCCGCGGGCGACGATTCCTTGATCGAACCAGCCGGCGAGATGTGGTCGGTGGTCACGGAGTCGCCAAAGACGCCGAGCGCGCGCGCATTGCGCACGCTGGTCTGGGTCGCGGCCGGTTCCATGCCGAAGCCTTCGAAGAAGGGCGGCTCGGCGATATAGGTGGACTTCGGCCAGTCGTAGACCTGGCCCTTGGTGCCCTTGACCTTGGCCCACAGCTTGCTCGGCTTCTTGACCTGCTCGTAGTTGACCTTGAAGACCTTGGCGTCCATGGCGTACTTCATCAGCGCATGGATTTCTTCCGAGGTCGGCCAGATGTCGCCAAGGTAGATCTCGCGGCCGCCCTTGCCCGTGCCCACCGGCTCGGTCATCAGGTCGCGCGTCACGTTGCCGGCGATGGCGTAGGCCACCACCAGCGGCGGCGAGGCCAGGAAGTTGGCGCGGATATTCGGGTGGATGCGTGCCTCGAAGTTGCGGTTGCCCGACAGCACGGCGGCCGCAATCAGGTCATTCTTGGTGATCGCCTCGTTCAGTTCCGGCGTCAGGTCGCCGGCGTTGCCGATACAGGTGGTGCAGCCGTAGGCGGTCACGCCGAAACCCAGCTTTTCCAGGTAAGGCAGCAGGCCGGCGGCCTCCAGGTACTCCGTGACCACGCGGCTGCCGGGGGCGAGCGACGTCTTGATGTGCGGCGCAACCTTGAGGCCGGCTTCCACCGCCTTCTTGGCCAGCAGGCCAGCGGCCAGCAGCACGCTCGGGTTGGAGGTATTGGTGCAGGACGTGATGGCGGCGATCAGCACATCGCCGCTCTTCACGTTGACGCCGTCCGTCGTGGTGTAGGTCTTGTCCAGTTCGGCGATGTCCTTGTTGAACCCGTTCTCGGCGGTCGGCTTGGCGAACAGCGAGGCAAAGGTGGACTTGACGTTGCCGATCTCGATGCGGTCCTGCGGGCGCTTCGGGCCGGCCAGCGAGGGGGCCACGGTGCCGAGGTCCAGCGTGACCACGTTGGTGTAGTCGATCTCCCCGGCCTTGGGGATGCCGAACATCTTCTGGGCGCGGAAATAGCCTTCGAAGGCGGCGATTTCTTCTTCGGTGCGGCCGGTGCCCTTGAAATAGTCGATGGTCTTCTCGTCAACCGGGAAGAAGCCCATGGTGGCGCCGTATTCCGGCGCCATGTTGCCGATGGTGKCGCGGTCAGGCAGCGCCAGGCTGGCGGTGCCTTCGCCGAAGAACTCGACGAACTTGCCGACCACTTTCTCGCGGCGCAGCATTTCGGTGATGGTGAGCACCAGGTCGGTCGCGGTCACGCCTTCGCGCAGGCGGCCCTTCAGTTCCACGCCGACCACGTCGGGCGTCAGGAAATAGACCGGCTGGCCCAGCATGCCGGCTTCCGCCTCGATGCCGCCCACGCCCCAGCCCACTACGCCGATGCCGTTGATCATGGTGGTGTGGCTGTCGGTGCCGACCAGGGTGTCCGGGTAGTACACGCCGTCCTTCTTGTGCACGCCGCGCGCCAGGTACTCCAGGTTGACCTGGTGCACGATGCCGAAGCCCGGCTGCACCACACCGAAGGTGTCGAAGGCCTGCATGCCCCACTTCATGAACTGGTAGCGCTCGTTATTGCGCTGGAATTCCAGTTTCATGTTCAGGTCCAGCGCATTCTTTTCGCGGAAGTGGTCGATCTGCACGGAGTGGTCGACCACCAGGTCCACCGGCACCAGGGGCTCGATCTTCTTCGGGTTCTGGCCCATCTTCTCGGCCACGTTGCGCATGGCCGCCAGGTCGGCCAGCAATGGCACGCCGGTGAAATCCTGCAGCACCACGCGCGCCACGACGAAGGGGATCTCGTCGACGCGCTCGGCGACGGGCTTCCAGTTGGCAAGCTGCCTGACGTGTTCTTCAGTGACCTTCTTGCCGTCGCAGTTGCGCAGCACCGATTCCAGCACGATGCGAATCGATACCGGCAGGCGCTCGACCGCTACGCCGAGTGCCTTGCCCAGTTGCGGCAAGGAATAGAACTGACCCTTGCCGGACGGGCCGGTCTTGAATTCTTTCAGAGTCTTATTGAGATTGTGGGGCATTGCCTTACTCCAATCGAAGGATGGTGCGGACTAGCTTGTGGACTCGTAAATCTGCGTTTCGCCGCCGGCGGCCGGTGAAACAAGCCTGCCTCGCGGCGCCCGGCGCCGTGACGGCGCCGTTGTTCATGCCTACTGCCTGCTGCTTGCGTTGTGCATTCTTGCTTTTCTTGCTGATGGATTCTTGCTGATCTGCTTTGCTGCTGCGTGGCATTACCAATGTACGCGCCGCGTGGATTTTAGGGCAAGCCGGCGGGCCCCGTCAGCCTGCCAGGCCCGGTTCATCCGTTTTTTTCCGCGGCTCAGATCACGTACAGGTCGACGTACTCGTTGACCGGCATCGCTTCCAGGCGGGCCTGGTCCAGCGACACGGCCAGGATGGCCTGCTGCTGCCTGGCCGGGAAGCGGCGCGCCAGGTTGGTCTTGAACTTTTCCACCAGCAACGGGATGCCATCGTCGCGGCGGCGCTTGTGGCCGATCGGGTATTCCACCACCACTTCCGGGAGCACCGTGCCGTCGCTCAGTTCCACGGTCAGCGCATTGGCGATCGAGCGCTTTTCCGGATCGTGGTAGTCGGCCGTGAACTGCGGGTCCTCCACGCACACGATCTTGTCGCGCAGCGCGTCGATGCGCGGGTCCGCCGCGACCTTGTCTTCATAATCCTCCGCGGTCAGGCGGCCGAACAGCAGCGGCACGGCCACCATGTACTGGATGCAGTGATCGCGGTCGGCCGGGTTGGCCAGCGGGCCTTTCTTGTCGATGATGCGGATGCAGGCCTCATGGGTGCGGATGGTGACCTTCCCGACGTCGGCTGCCGTCTTGCCCGCGGCGGCCAACTGGCCGTTCAGGGTCATGGCGGCTTCCACTGCGGTCTGCGAGTGGAATTCAGCGGGAAAGGATATTTTGAATAGCACGTTCTCCATCACGTAGGAGCCGTACGGGCGCTGGAACCTGAAGGGCTGGCCCTTGAAGAGCACGTCGTAGAAGCCCCAGCCCCCGGCACTGAGTACCGAGGGATAGCCCATCTCGCCGGTCCTGGCGATCAGCGCCAGGCGCACGGCGCGGCTGGTGGCGTCTCCCGCGGCCCAGCTTTTGCGGCTGCCGGTGTTGGGGGCGTGGCGGTAGGTGCGCAGCGACTGGCCATCGACCCAGGCGAGGGACACGGCGTTGATGATCTCGTCGCGGCTCAGGCCCAGCATCTGCGCGACGACGGCGGTGGAGGCCACCTTGACCAGCACCACGTGGTCCAGGCCGACCTTGTTGAAGGAGTTTTCCAGCGCGATGCAGCCCTGGATCTCGTGGGCCTTGATCATGCCGGTGAGCACGTCCCTCATGGTCAGCGGCTTGCGCCCGGCGGCCACATTGTTGCGCGAGAGCCAGTCGGCGGTGGCGAGGATGCCGCCGAGGTTGTCCGAGGGATGGCCCCATTCGGCGGCCAGCCAGGTGTCGTTGAAATCGAGCCAGCGGATCATGGCTCCGATATTGAAGGCCGCCTGGACCGGGTCGAGCTGGAATTGCGTGCCGGGCACCTTGGCGCCGTTGGGGACCATCGTGCCGGGCACGATCGGGCCCATCAGCTTGGTGCAGGCCGGGTATGACAGGGCTTCCAGGCCGCAGCCGAGGGTATCGATCAGGCAGTTGCGGGCCGTGTCGTAGGCAAGCGCGCTCTCGATCTGATAGCGGGTGACGTAGTCGACAATGTCGACCAATACCTTGTCAGGTTCCGGACGAACGTTTGGAACGTGTGCAGACATGGGGTCCCCTCGGGTATTTGTGCTTCCTGGTGCCCATGGACATGGCCGGGCGATGCCCGGCTATGTCACCTGGTTACGGCTTCGGCGCGGCATCGGCTGCCGGGGCCGGCGGGGCGACCAGCAGGGGGGTGGCTACCGGGGCACGCAGTGCGCCTGCCTGGGTCGGCGCCGAGCCGCCAGCCTGCATGTCCGCGGTCTGGCACTCATCGGCCAGGCGCTGGCCGGCGTTCTTGTTGAACAGCATGGCCTTGCTCGGGATCACGACCAGGTCCAGGCCGGAGCGGGCGTCGAAATAGCGGTCGGCGCCGGTCACGGTGGACAGGCGCGGCAGGCGGTATTCCTTGCCCTCCCAGTTCACGGTGATGACTTCGTCACGCTGCATATTGCCGCCGATGTACAGGACATGGCCCAGTTCGCACTGCCATTTTTCGCCATGCGGCACGGCTGCGGTTTCCGTGGTTGCCGCCTTCTTGGCCGGGGCCTTCTTGGCAGGAGCCTTCTTGGCGGGAGCAGCCTTCGTGGCCGGATCCTGGGCCGTCGCGACGCCGGCGGTGGTCAGCGTGAATGCGCCGATACAGGCGGCGAGGACAAGATGCTTCATTCTGTGGGTTCCTTCTGGAGTTGGGTCAAAGGCGGTGGATTGCCGGCTGAGGCCGACAGACACATGTCCGCCGCTATTCTCTACGATTTGAAAGTCAGGGCGTAGTACCCCTACCATCGGTTACACAATTGGGCATCGCGGCGGGCCCGGTCAAGCCTGTTTTGCTTCATGGTAGGACGATTTTCCGCTTATTTACGCTTGCCGATCGGCACGAACTTCAGGTTCTCCGGCCCGGTGTAGTTGGCGCTGGGGCGGATGATCTTGTTGTCGATGCGCTGCTCGACGATGTGGGCAGCCCAGCCGGAGGTCCGCGAGATCACGAACAGCGGCGTGAACATGGCGGTCGGCACGCCCATCATGTGGTAGCTCACGGCGCTGAACCAGTCCAGGTTGGGGAACATYTTCTTGATGTCCCRCATGGTCGTTTCCAGCCGTTCGGCGATGTCGAACATCTTGGTCGAGCCGGCGTCCTTCGACAGGCGGCGCGCCACGTCCTTGATGATCTGGTTGCGCGGGTCGCTGATGGTGTACACCGGGTGGCCGAAACCRATCACCACTTCCTTGTTTTCCACGCGGCGCACGATGTCGGCCTGGGCTTCGTCGGGGCTGTCGTAGCGCTTCTGGATCTCGAACGCCACTTCGTTGGCGCCGCCGTGCTTGGGGCCGCGCAGCGCGCCGATGGCGCCGCTGATCGACGAGTACATGTCCGAGCCCGTGCCGGCGATCACGCGGGCGGTGAAGGTGGAGGCGTTGAACTCGTGCTCGGCGTACAGGTTGAGCGAAGTGTGCATCGCACGTTCCCACTGCGCCGACGGCTTCTGGCCGTGCAGCAGGTGCAGGAAGTGGCCGCCGATGGAGTCGTCGTCGGTCTCGACCTCGATGCGCTTGCCGTTGTGGCTGTAGTGGTACCAGTACAGCAGCATGGAGCCGAGGCTGGCCATCAGGCGGTCGGCGATRTCGCGCGCGCCKGGGGTGTTGTGGTCGTCCTTTTCCGGCAGCACGGTGCCGAGCACGGACACGCCGGTGCGCATCACGTCCATCGGGTGGGCGCTGGCGGGCACCCATTCGAGCGCGGCCTTGACGTTGGCGGGCAGGCCGCGCAGGGCCTTGAGCTTGGCCTTGTAGGCGGTGAGTTCGGCGCGGGTGGGGAGCTTGCCGTGCACCAGCAGGTGGGCGATCTCTTCGAACTCGCAGGTCTCGGCGATGTCGATGATGTCGTAGCC
>NZ_JBFTLX010000077.1:0-44558 GCF_056396665.1 Cupriavidus sp. 05T313
GGCCCAGCGCGCCGCGGTCATTGTGCTCGCACAAGTAGACGACGGAACCCGAAAAAGTCGGGTCTGCCATGCCGGGCATGGCAATCAGGAACTGATTGGTGAGATTGATTGGGGCTTCCAGCGTCGCCATCCCTGCATTTTATCAAATCGTTGCCATCCTTCCGGAAAAGATTCGCGGATGCCGCATTGCAGCATCCCGACGCTTCCCGGTGCGCTTTCCTGCCGGCCCTGTTCCCTACTCCTTGCGCGTGAGCGCGGCCAGGTCTTCCTGCGTGAGCCAGCGCCACTCGCCCAGCGCCAGCGTCGGCTCCAGCACGAGCCCGCCGATGGCGCTGCGGTGCAGGGCTTCCACATGGTTGCCGGCCGCGGCCACCATCCGCTTGACCTGATGGTATTTGCCTTCGGTCAGGCTGAGGCGCAGGCTGCGCTCGCTGGTGGCCTCGCAGGCGGCGGCAGCGATCGACACGGGTTCGTCGTCCAGCTTCACGCCCGCCAGCAGGGCATCGACCTGCGCCTGGGTGACCGGCTCGGCTGTTGTCACTTCGTAGACCTTGGGTACCTTCTTCTTGGGCGAAGTCTGGGCATGGATGAACTGGCCGTCGTCCGACAGCAGCAGCAGGCCGGTGGTGTCCTGGTCCAGCCGCCCCACCGCCTGCACCTCGCGCTGGCGCAACGGCACCGGCAGCAGGTTATACACGCTGGGATGGTGGCGCGGCCGTTGCGAGCATTCGTAGCCCACCGGCTTGTTCAGCAGCAGATAGGCCTTGGTGTGGCCGATCCACTCCTCGCCGTCCACGGTCAGGCGCAGTCCGTCGACTTCGAACTTTGCGGCCGGATCCTCGCACAGGACGCCGTCGACCTCCACCAGGCCGGCGCCGATCAGGTCGCCGCAATAGCGGCGGGTCCCGAAGCCCTGGGATTGAAGGATGCGGTCGAGTGTCATGGCCATGGCTTGCTTCTTGATATCTGAATTCTGGATTACTGGTGCGGCGCCGCCGGAACGGCGCCTCTGCCCGGTTTGCCGGGGGGCTGTCCGCGGTGCGGCGCACCCCTGCCGGTATGGTAGGGTAACAGGCTTCTTCCACCCGTTTCCGGAGCGTCCGATCTTGCCCTCGCCCACCGCCGATATGCGCCAGCCCTACCGGATCGACCGGCGGTTCGCGCGCGGGCTGGCCTGGTTCCGGCGCGACCTGCGCGCCGACGATCACGCGGCGCTGCATTATGCCCTCAAGCACTGCCGCCAGGTATGGTGCGTGTTCGTATTCGACCGCGAGATCCTGGATCCGCTGCTGGCACGCGGCCTGGCCGCCGACCGCCGGGTGGCATTCATCCTCGCCTCGCTGGCACCCCTCCATGCCACCCTGCGCGCCGCCGGCGGCGGCCTGATCGTGCTGCACGACCACGCGCGCAAGGCCGTTCCCGCGCTGGCGGCCGAACTGGGCGCCGAAGCCGTGTTCGCCAACCACGACTACGAACCCGCCGCGCAGGCCCGCGATGCCGAGGTGCGGCAAACGCTCGCGGACCAGTCCTGCGCCTTCTTCACCTTCAAGGACCAGGTGATCTTCGAGCGGGATGAGATCCTGACCGGCCAGGGCAAGCCGTTCTCGGTATTCACGCCCTATAAGAACGCCTGGCTCAAGGCGCTGCTGCCGTTCGACCTCAAGCCCTATCCGGTCGAGCCATATCTGAAAACGCTGGCTCCCGTACCCCGGCCGTATGCGCGGCCGCTGCCTGCACTGGCGTCTCTGGGATTCGCTCCCTCCAACCTCGCCGAGATCGCCATGCCCGCCGGCAGCGCCGGCGCCCACGCGCTATTCGACGAGTTCTGCGGCCGCATGGGCGACTACGCGCGCCGGCGCGACTTCCCCGCCCTGCGCGGCCCGAGCTACCTGTCGGTCCACCTGCGCTTTGGCACCCTGTCGATCCGGACGCTGGCCCGCGCCGCCCACGCTGCCACGCTGCGCGGCGGCGCGGAAAGCGCGGGCGCCGCTACCTGGCTATCGGAACTGATCTGGCGGGATTTTTATTTCATGATCCTGCACCACCATCCGCGCGTTGCCGCGGGCCATGCCTTCCACGCAGCCTATGACGCCATCCGCTGGCTCGGCGGCGAGACCGGCGAGCGCTATTTCCAGGCCTGGTGCGACGCGCGGACCGGCTATCCGCTGGTGGATGCGGCCATGCTGCAGATCCGGCAAAGCGGTTACATGCACAACCGGCTGCGGATGGTGGCGGCGAGTTTCCTGGTCAAGGATCTGGGTGTGGACTGGCGGCGAGGGGAGCAGTACTTTGCCGACCAGCTGAACGACTTCGATTTCTCGGCGAACAACGGCGGCTGGCAATGGGCCGCGTCCACGGGCTGCGATGCCCAGCCCTACTTCCGGATCTTCAACCCGACCACGCAATCGGAAAAGTTCGATCCGCAGGGACGGTTTATCCGGAAGTACCTGCCGCAACTGGCGCGATTGCCGGACAAGTACATACATGCGCCGTGGACGGCTTCGGAGGACGTGCTGCTGGCGGCCGGTGTCAGGCTCGGGGAACACTACCCGCGGCCCATCGTCCAGCATGACGTTGCCCGGAAGGAGACATTGGCGCGGTATGCGGTGGTGAAGGAAAAGGCCAGGATTGGGACGGCCTGAAAAACCCGCGACGCGGAACGAAGCCGACTGGCTGGGCCAAAACCATCTGCCATGACGACGGCGGTCTCTCCCTCTCCCCTCAGGGAGAGGGGAGGAACACCCCCAACCCAACCCTCACGCCGCCAGAATCGCACTCTCCCGATAGTGCTTCTGCGCCTCGTCGGGCCGCTCGGTTTCCTCAAACATCTTGGCCAGCGCCAGATGCGCCCGGACCCGCAGCCGTCGCTGCGAATCCACATCCGCATAGCGCAACGCCCGCTCAAAACTCGACTGCGCCTTGCCCCACAGCTTCTCTCCAAGGCAAAGCACACCCAGCGTGAAGTAAAGGTCCGCATCGACCGGATGCTGCGCCAGCCATTTCTCCGCCTGCTGGATCTGCGGCAGCGCACGTCCCGGCTCGGCGCACTCCGCGTAGCGCAATACCAGCCGGCTATCCCAGTTGGCCTTGAGCGCATCCTCCACAATCTTGCGCGCCTCATCCTGCCGGCCCAGCGCAGCGAAATAGCGCGCCGCGGGTTCGGCGATGCGGGCCGCACGCCGTTCGTCGGTCGATAACGAGCGCCAGAAATCATGCAGCGCGTCGCCGTCGTGGCGGCGCTCTTCCAACAGGGCTTCGCAGGCCATCTGCTTGAGACGCAGCGCCAGCACCGGATGCAGCGCATTGCGCTTTTCCAGCGAGCGCGCCAGGCGCAGGACTTCGGTCCAGTTCTTCAGGTGCTGGTGAGCCCGCAGCGCGATACGCTGCACGTGGATCTGGCGCGCGCCCTGCGCCTGCAGTTGGGCGATGGTTTCCAGCGCGCCGTCGGCATCGCGCGCGTCGACCAGCAACTCGGCCATCGACACCAGCCGCGCCTGTTCGCGCTCGGGATCGGTCACCTGCGCCATCCAGGCATCGCGCCGCTCGGTTTCCTGCATGCGGTGTGCCGCGCGCGCGCCGATCAGCGCCGCGGTCTGGGCCTGCTCGGGCCAGGCCTGGGCTTCACGCGCGGTGCGTTCGGCGCGGGCGAAACGGCCGGCGAAGAGGTTCTCGATCGCCTCGCGCAAGGCGGCCTGCGCCCGGTTCATGCGGCTGCGCTCGCGATACGCGGCGGCGCGCGCCGGCATCTCGGACAGGTGCCGCACGGTAGTGAGGATGGTCCAGACCACGAAGAACGTCAGCAGCAGCAGCGCCAGTGCCAGGTTCAGCGAGAGTTCGACCCGGTAAGGCGGGTAGAACAGGACCACGTTGCTTTGGTTGAATTGCGTGAACAGCGCCAGCCCGACCGCGCCGCCAAACAGGATAGCCACCCAGAAAAGAAGCCGCATGCGCTACTCCTTCTTGAGCGCCTGCAGCGCGCCGAGGCTTTCCGCCATGGTCGGCAACTGCACCGTGACGGCACCAGCCTGGGCCTGCTTGAGCAGGGTCAGCGCGGCCTGAACGCGGCGCGACTTGGTGTCGAAATAGCGCCCCAGCATGGCTTGCGCGGCCGCCAGGTCATTGCGGAACACCGGTTCGTTGCGCGACAGCAGCGCCAGCCTCGCATTGAGCAGGCGCAGCTTGACGTTCTCGCGCAGGAACCAGCCCTGGTCGCCGGTCAGCAGCAAGGCCTGGGCATCGTCCACGCGCCGGATGCGGATAACCTGCATCAACTCGTCGCGCACGCTGGCCCACAGGCCGCCAAACCATTTGCCGACCGTGTTGCCGGCCGGTGCCGGCTCGGCCTTGGTGGCATTCCTGGCGCCCTTGCCGGTGGCCGGCTTTGCGGCCGTATCGGCCTTATCGGCTTTTTCCGCTTTTTCGGCCACCTCCGCCTTTGCGTCCGATTTGCGCGCATCGGCTTCGCTGCGCTCGAGCATGCGCTCGCTCGACAGCAGTGGCAGCGTGTCGATCTGGTTGATGGCTTCGTCGAGCTTGATGGCGGCGCCGGTCAGGTCGGTATCCGGCACGGCTTTCATGCGCGCCACATCGCGTGCGATGGCCCGGCGCAGCAGATTGTATTGCGGCTTGTCAGTGCGCGCCAGGCGCGTATCGGCGCTTTGCAGCGCCGCCAGCGCGACCTGCACATTGCCTGTCAGCTGCAGTTGCTGGCCCGCGTTGGTCAGCAGTTGCTGGATCTCCGCGATCTCCCAATCGTCACGGTTGCGCATCAGGTCCTGGTAGACCTGCTCCAGCGCGGCTTGCTTGTCGCGCGCCTCGCCCACCTGCCCGTCCAGCGCGCCAACCTTGGCCTGCAACTCCTTCACGGTTTCCTGCGCATTGCGCGACAGCACGCGGGTTTCCTGCACCAGCGCATCGTTGCTCTGCTGGCGCCGCGCCAACTCCTGGGTCAGGTGGTCGACGCGCTGCTGCAACCACCAGAACCCGCCACCAATGGCGAGGATCAACAGGAGCAGCAGCACCCACCACGGGTTGATGCGAGGCGTGCCGCGGACGGGCAGCGGGGCGCCAGCCGCGGGGGGCGGACTGGAGGCGGGAGGAGCGGTATTGTCTTGCGTCACGCGATCGACCTTCGTTGACGTTGCGGGCGGTGGATTGATTTGCGGGTCCGGCGCAAGCACCGGCGGCGGTGCCACGGCCGGGACTGGCGCCGGGGCGACCGGTGGCGCGGGCATCGGCTCCGGCGGACCGGCATGCGCCTGCGCCCACTGGCGGCAAGCCGCCAGCAGACCATCGTCCCCCGGCGCCGCGCGCAGCAGGTGCGAGAACCCCAGGGCCTGGGCCTGTTCGGCGATTCTCGCATGGGGCGCGATGCACTGCACCTGGCGCAGGCAAGCCAGTTCTTGCGGGCTCAGTGCCTGGCGCGCCATTTCATCGAGATTGCGCACCGCCTCGGAACTGGTCAGCAGCCACGCCTGCGGCGGCGCGCCCGGCTTGAGGCCGTCGCGCACGGCCTGCCATTGCATGCTGCCGGGCGTGGGGACGGAGCGCTGGTAGGCCTCGACCGCGCGCACCTCGGCGCCCGCGCCGCGCAGGCGTTCGGCCAGCCAGTCGCGTCCCCCGTTGCCACGGATGATCAAGACCTGGCGCCCTTGCAGGGCGCCGGCGTCAAGCTGGGCCTCGAGTTGCTGCCACAGCGCCTCGGAATCGAAGCGGGCTTCGGCGCCTTCGCCACCATTGGCGGCATCACCGTTGTCGGCCTCATGGCCGGTCGTGCAGCCGGCGGGCGCGATCACCCGGCAGGCAGGCGCGGCAATGCCACGCTCGGCCAGTGCGGCCACGCTGGCTGGGCCGACCACGGCCACCGGCACGGATTCAGGCCATTGCGGTACGGGCTTGTCCTGAATCTGGGCCAGCGCGTCGAGCGCGAAAGCCACAGCATTGGGGCTGACGAAGACCACCAGCGCAAAGTCCGCCAGTTGCGCCAGCGCCGCGCGCAAGGGTGCATCGTCGGCCGCGGGGCCGATCGCCAGCAGGGGAAAGCCAAGCACGTCCAGGCCCGCGGCCGACAAGGCCTCGGTGAGTTGCCGGGACTGCCCGGCGGGTCGTGTTACAACGACAGTCGGGCGGGGCATGGGCCGGTCTCAGGCAGGAGGAGCTTGATGGGAGGCGGGATCCGCCAGCGTCGCCAGGATCTCGGCTGCGCCTTGTCCCAGCAGATCCTGGGCGACGGCCTTGCCGAGCGCTTCCGCCTGGTGGGGTGCATCGGCACCCTCGACCACCGCTTCGGACCGGGCCCGCACGCAGCGGCTGCCGTCGGGCAACGCCACGAAGGCCTCGATCTTCAGCGTTGCGCCATCCCAGCTTGCGTGGGCTGCCAACGGCACCTGGCAGGAACCGCCCAGCATGCGCGACACGGCGCGCTCGGCGGTAACGGCCAGCGCGCTGGGCGCATGGTTGAGCGGCGCCAGCCAGGCGGCCAGCTCGGGACGCCCGGCCGGAATCTCGATGCCAAGCGCCCCCTGCCCGGCGGCCGGCAGCGAACTGACGGGATCGAGCACGGCGCGGATGCGATCGCCCAGGCCCAGGCGCTTGAGGCCGGCGGCGGCCAGGATGATGGCCCCATAATCGCCGCGATCGAGCTTGCCGAGCCGGGTGTCGAGATTGCCACGCAGCGGCTGGATCACAAGATGCGGGTAGCGGGTGCGCAGCGCGGCCTCGCGGCGCAGGCTGGAAGTGCCGACCACGGTACCCGCTGGCATGGCTTCGAGCGAGCCGAAGCGGGCCGAAACCAGCGCGTCGCGCGGATCCTCGCGTTCCATGATGGCGGCCAGGGCAAAGCCTTCAGGTAACTCCATCGGCACATCTTTCAGGGAGTGCACGGCGAGGTCGGCGCGGCCTTCGGCCATCGCGATCTCGAGTTCCTTTACGAACAGGCCCTTGCCGCCGACTTTGGACAAGGTACGGTCTAGAATCTGATCTCCGCGCGTAGTCATTCCGAGAATGGACACATCGCACGCGGGATAGTATTGTTGCAACGCAGCACGCACATGCTCGGCCTGCCACATAGCCAGACGGCTTTCGCGGGAGGCGATGACTAGCTTGCGCGGTGCGGCGCTGGAGGAAGACGGGGGAACGGATGCTTGCATCCGCGAATGTTAGCACGCACCCCAAGCGGCTCCGGGCCAATAGACAGCAGACATTAAATAAGAGATGACAGGAGATTGCATGACGCAGCAAGCTGCGCGCCCCGCCGGCCGGCGTAAGCCAACCGCCAGCCGGGCAGACGCCCCCGATACCGTAGTAGCTTCCGCTTTGGTTCCCGCAAGTACCCCAGCCACTCCATCTGCCAAGACCGCCGGCCGCAAGCGCACCGCCGTCGCGAAGCCTGCGGCAAGCGCCCCGGCGCGGCGCGCCAGTGACAAGGACGTCCCCCTGCGCGAGGACATCCGCTTCCTGGGCCGCTTGCTGGGTGAGTGCCTGCGCGAGCAGGAAGGCGACGCCGCCTTCGAGGTGGTCGAGACCATCCGCCAGACCGCCGTGCGCTTTCGCCGCGAGAACGACCGCGCCGCCGGCGCCGAGCTGGACCGGCTGCTCAAGCGCCTGTCGCGCGACCAGACCAACTCGGTGGTGCGTGCCTTCAGCTATTTCTCGCACCTGGCCAATATCGCCGAGGACCAGCACCACAACCGCCGCCGGCGCGTGCACGCACTGGCCGGCTCGCCGCCGCAGCCGGGCAGCCTGGCGCACGCGCTGCAGGCCATCGACGCGGCCGGCGTGACCGGCAAGACGCTGCGCAAGTTCTTCGACGAAGCGCTGATCGTGCCGGTGCTGACCGCCCACCCGACCGAAGTCCAGCGCAAGAGTATTCTCGACGCCGAGCGCGAGATCGCCCGCCTGCTGGCCGAGCGCGATCTGCCGATGACCGCGCGCGAGCGCGACCACAACACCGCACTGCTGCGCGCCCGCGTCACCACGCTGTGGCAGACCCGCATGCTGCGCAATACGCGGCTGATGGTGGTTGACGAGATCGAGAACGCACTGTCCTACTACCGTACCTGTTTCCTGCGCGGCATCCCGCAGCTGATGAGCGAACTGGAAGAGGACATCGCCGCGGTGTTCCCCGCCACGCGCAAGAACAAGGCCGCGCCGGCCGCCTCGACCCAGCTCGCGCCCTTCTTCCAGATGGGCTCGTGGATCGGCGGCGACCGCGACGGCAACCCCAACGTCACCGCCGACACGCTGGAGCAGGCTGCCAGCAAGCAGTCCGCGCTGATCCTGGAGTGGTACCTGGACGAAGTCCACGTGCTGGGCGCGGAGCTGTCGATGTCGAGCCTGATGGTGGAAGCGAGCCCGGCACTGCTGGCGCTGGCCGAAGCCTCGCCCGACCATTCCGAGCACCGCGCCGACGAGCCGTACCGCCGCGCCCTGATCGGCATCTATGCGCGCCTGGCGGCAACCTGCCTGGCCGTCACCGGGCAGGCCGCGCCGCGCCACCCGGTGGCCGACGCCGCGCCCTATGCCGACGCGCAGTCCTTCGGCGCCGACGTGCAGGTCGTGATCGACTCGCTGCGCGCCCACCACGGCGAGGCGCTGGCACGCACCCGCATCGACGCGCTGGCCAAGGCCATCGCCGTGTTCGGCTTCCACCTGGCGTCGATCGACATGCGCCAGGTGTCCGACGTGCACGAGGCCGTGATCACGGAACTGTTCGCCGCCGCTGGTGTGGAGGCCAACTATGCCGCCCTGACGGAAGCGCGCAAGCTGGAGCTGCTGCTGGCCGAGCTGCGCCAGCCGCGCCTGCTGACCCTGCCCTGGCATACCTATTCCGAGCAGACCCGCAGCGAGCTGGCCATCCTGAACATGGCCCGCGAGCTACGCGCCCGCTACGGCGCGCGCGTGGCCCGCAACTACATCATCTCGCACACCGAGACGCTGTCGGACCTGGTCGAAGTGATGCTGCTGCAGAAGGAAGCCGGCATGCTGCGCGGCACGCTGGGCAGCAAGACCGACCCGGCACGCCCGGAACTGATGGTGATCCCGCTGTTCGAGACCATCGAGGATCTGCGCAACGCCGCCGGCATCATGCAGTCGCTGCTGGAGTTGCCGGGCTTCGCCTCGGTGATCGCCCATCACGGCGGCGAGCAGGAAGTGATGCTGGGCTACTCCGACTCCAACAAGGACGGCGGCTTCCTCACCTCCAACTGGGAGCTGTACAAGGCCGAGCTGGCGCTGGTGCAGGTGTTCGAGGCGCGGCGCGTCAAGCTGCGCCTGTTCCACGGCCGCGGCGGCACCGTCGGCCGTGGCGGTGGCCCGACCTACCAGGCCATCCTGTCGCAGCCGCCTGGCACGGTCAACGGGCAGATCCGCCTGACCGAGCAGGGCGAGATCATCAACAGCAAGTTCGCCAACGCCGAGATCGGCCGGCGCAACCTGGAAACGGTGATCGCCGCCACGCTGGAAGCCTCCCTGCTGCCGACGCAGAACGCGCCCAAGGACCTCGTCACGTTCGAAGCGGTGATGCAACAGCTCTCCGATCGCGCTTTCAGCTCCTATCGCGCCCTCGTCTACGAGACCCCGGGCTTCAAGGACTACTTCTTCGCCACCACGCCGATCACCGAGATCGCCGACCTGAACCTGGGTTCGCGTCCGGCTTCGCGCAAGCTGATGGACAAGAAGCAGCGCCGCATCGAAGACCTGCGCGCGATTCCCTGGGGCTTTTCCTGGGGCCAGTGCCGCCTGCTGCTGCCGGGCTGGTACGGTTTCGGCAGCGCGGTCAAGGCGCTGCTGGACGAGGCGCCGGACGAGAAGGCGCACAAGGCGGCCGTCGCCACGCTGCGCCGCATGGTCAAGAGCTGGCCGTTCTTCTCCACGCTGCTGTCCAATATGGACATGGTGCTGGCCAAGACCGACCTGGCCGTGGCCTCGCGCTACGCGCAGCTTTGCGAGGATCCCGCGCTGCGCAAGAGCGTGTTCGCGCGCATCAGCGCCGAGTGGCACCTGACCTGCGAGATGCTGGCGCTGATCACCGGCCGTCATGAGCGCCTGGCCGACAACCCGCTGCTGGCCCGCTCGATCAAGAACCGCTTCGCCTACCTGGACCCGCTCAACCACTTGCAGGTGGAATTGCTCAAGCGCTACCGCTCGGGCAAGGATGGCGACGACATCCGCGTGCGGCGCGGCATCCACCTGACCATCAACGGCGTGGCCGCGGGCCTGCGCAACAGCGGCTGAAGCAAGGCGACGCCCTGGCGTTGCAAAAAAGTCCCGCCATGGTGACTGGCACCATGGCGGGAGAACCCGTCCGGCCCGCAGGCCGGACGGCGCAGAGCATGGCTTGCCTTACAGCAGCTTATCTCCCGGCCAGGGCGGCAAGCGAGCCCACACCCCCCGCCTGCGGCTCAGCCAACGAACGCGCCCGGCACCGGATCTTCGCCGAGCACGGACAGCAGCACCGCCCAATGCATCGCCTCATCGCCCAGGATGCTGCCCGCGGCCTTGGTCAGCTCGCGGTTATGGAAATTTGGCAGCACGCCCAGATAAGCCGCGGTGGCACCTTTTTCCAGCCCGGCGGCAAAGCGCAGCACATCGGCCTGCGTCTTGAGCTGGTCGGTCGGGAAGCTGTACTCGGCCGGCTTCTTCGCCATCACCGGGCTGCCGCCCAGCTTGGACACGGTGCCCGCCAGCACTTGCGCGTGCGCCTTGTGGTGCGTCTGGAACTTGACCGCGGTATCCAGCACCGGCTTTTGCAGCAGGCCGCTCTCCGCGCCGACCTGATAAGCCGCGATGGCCTGGTATTCCAGCCCGAGGGCTACATTCAGAATGGCGATATCGTCCTTGGTGCTGCCGGACTGGGCCTGTGCCCAGGCGGGCATCGACTCGCCCAGGCTCATCACCGCCAGCGATCCAAGCGCAAATAGGCCGGGGACTTTGAGCAGGCCGCGCCGGCGCGCATCCGGCGCAACAAGGATGCGGCTCTCCGTGTCCTCGCTTGCCTGGCGCTTCGCCGCCTCGGTCATCGACTGCATGCGTTCCATGGTGTTCTCCTGTCTTGGGGTGAAGTGGCGCCTCGATTGCGTTGCGTTATCGAAGGGCAATCCGTTGAAATGCCGGCGCCTTTCACTTCTACGCACTGGCATCGCGATCGGATGCAACAACCGGTGCGATCGATGCCATGCCGCCGGCAAGCCGTGCCTATAATCCGGAAACGTCACTTGCCTCTTTTCACCAGGGATCCCCCACGGTGTCCTCCTCCGCCAACGCGTCCTTTGCCCCCAGGCCGGCCGATGCCGACCGGCTCGCTGCCTTGCTGCAAGCCGCGGCACTGGGCGACCGGCAAGCCCTGCGCCAGCTCTACGACGAAACAGCCACGAAACTGTTTGGCCTCGCGCTGCGTATCACCAACAGACATGACTGGGCCGAGGACGTAGTGCAAGAGAGTTTCGTCAGCATCTGGCATCACGCCGGCGATTACCGGCCGCACCTGGCTGCCCCGATGACCTGGATGACGGCCATCGTGCGCAACCGGGCGCTGGACTGCCTGCGCCGGCAGGCGGCAGCGCGCGCCAGCCAGACCGTGGAACTGGACGACAGCCTGGGCGAGTGGATGGCCGACGATGCGGCCGGCCCGGCCGAACTGGCGCTCGCCAGCCAGGAAGCGCGGGCGTTGAACCAGTGCCTGCAACGGCTGGAGCAGCCGCAACGGCAGGCGATCTCGCTGGCCTACCTGAAGGACATGAGCCATAGCGAACTGTCCGAACAGTTGCAGGTACCGCTGGGCACCATCAAGTCATGGATACGGCGCGGCCTGGAACGGCTGCGCATGTGCCTGGAAAGCCTGTCATGAATCTCAGCCGCCACCCCGACCTGATCGACCGCCTCGCCGCGCAGTACGCGCTGGGCGTGTTGCGCGGCGGCGCGCGCCGCCGGCTCGAGCAACTGGCGCGGCAGGAACCCGCCATCCGCGACGCGATCGGGCACTGGCAGGCGCGGCTGTCCGGCATCGCGGAGCTGCAGCCCGCCGCCGAACCGGTCGACAAGGTGTGGTGCGGCATCGAGCAGCGGCTGGGCTGGCAGCCCATGCCCGACGCGGCCGCCAAGGCTGGCATACCGGAGCACTGGTGGCGGCGCCTGTGGAACGTGCCAGGCTTCTGGCGCGGCGTCACCCTGGCGACGGCTGCCGTGGCCGCGGTGGCGATCGGGCTCAATATGCGCATGGCGCGCCAGCTGGATATCACGCCCCTGGTCAACGCCGTGGCCGTGCTGAACGACGACCGCGCCGAAGCCGCCGTGCTTGTGACGTGGGATGCCCGCTCGCATTCGCTGACGTTGCGCCGCCTGGATCACCTGCCGCTGAGCGACGAGCAGGTATTGCAGCTCTGGGCCTTGCCGGACGGTGGCAAGCCGCAATCCCTCGGCGTGCTCGGACACCAGCGGCAATTGCGCCTCGCGGTGGCGCAGGCGGTGGGCAAGGTGCCGGCGCTGGCCATCAGCGTGGAGCCGCCGGGTGGCTCGCCCGACCCCAACGGGCCGACCGGGCCCGTGGTGTTCAAGGGCCGCGTCATCGACAACACGCTTTAGGCAAGGCTGGGAGACGCCCGGCAGCGATATAATCCCGGTTTCGCCGATTTTTCTCGTTTGCCCCGCGGCCTGCCGCCGGCTTGCGAGCCAACCCAGCCTTACCGCCCATGACCTCCCAACTTGCCAAGAAAGGCGAAGCCTGGTCCGCCCGCTTCTCCGAACCGATGTCCGACCTGGTGAAGCGCTACACCGCTTCGGTGTTCTTCGACAAGCGCCTGGCCCTGTTCGATATCCAGGGCTCTCTGGCGCACGCCGCCATGCTGGCCAAGCAAGGGATCATCGCCGAAGCCGACCGCGCCGAGATCGAGCGCGGCATGACGCAGATCCGCGGCGAGATCGAGGCGGGCAACTTCGAGTGGAAGCTCGACCTGGAAGACGTCCACCTGAATATCGAAGCGCGCCTGACCGCCCTGGTCGGCGACGCCGGCAAGCGCCTGCACACCGGCCGCTCGCGCAACGACCAGGTCGCCACCGATATCCGCCTGTGGCTGCGCAGCGAAATCGATACCATCATCGGCCTGCTGGGCGCGCTGCGCGGCGCGCTGCTGGACCTGGCCGAGAAGAACGCCGACACCATCCTGCCGGGCTTCACCCACCTGCAGGTGGCCCAGCCGGTCACCTTCGGCCACCATCTGCTGGCTTACGTGGAAATGTTCACGCGCGACGCAGAGCGCATGGCCGACTGCCGCCGCCGCGTCAACCGCCTGCCGCTGGGCGCCGCCGCGCTGGCCGGCACCAGCTACCCGATCGACCGTGAATTCGTCGCGCAGCAGCTCGGTTTCGACGGCGTATGCCGCAACTCGCTGGACGCCGTCTCCGACCGCGACTTCGCCATCGAGTTCTGCGCCGCCGCCGCGCTGGTGATGACCCACATCTCGCGCTTCTCCGAGGAGCTGGTGATCTGGATGAGCCCGCGCGTGGGCTTTATCGACATCGCCGACCGCTTCTGCACCGGCAGCTCGATCATGCCGCAGAAGAAGAACCCGGACGTGCCCGAGCTGGCGCGCGGCAAGACCGGCCGCGTCAACGGCCACCTGATCGGCCTGCTGACCCTGATGAAAGGCCAGCCGCTGGCCTACAACAAGGATAACCAGGAAGACAAGGAGCCGCTGTTCGACACGGTGGACACCGTGGCCGACACGCTGCGCATCTTCGCCGACATGGTGCCGGGCATCTCCGTCAAGCCGGAAGCCATGCGCGCCGCCGCGCTGCAGGGCTACGCCACCGCCACGGACCTGGCCGACTACCTGGTCAAGCGCGGCCTGCCCTTCCGCGATGCCCACGAAGCCGTGGCCCACGCGGTGCGCGCCTGCGACGACCGCCGCTGCGACCTGGCCGACCTCACCGTGACCGAGCTGCGCGAAGTCACCGGCCTGGGCGACAAGGCGGCGCTGATCGGCGACGACGTGCACGAGGTGCTGACGCTGGAAGGCTCGGTCGCGGCACGCAACCACATCGGCGGCACCGCGCCGGCGCAGGTTCGCGCAGCCATTGCCGCTGTACGCGCGACGCTTTAAGCGGACGCACTGGCGACACTGCAGCGCAGCATGCCAATGTAAGTTTCACGTAAGTAATGCTTTGAAAAAAAGCCGCCAGGGCGCATGCCCGGTGGCTTTTTTTTATCTGGTTCTATTTTTGCGCAATGCGGTAGGTATTAGCCCCAAGCGCCGAAGCATATTGTTACAGATAAACTAATTGCCGCAAAAACAGGGGAGACAACCCATGTATTACTTGCTTGGTCTGTCACGACAGATCGACAGGTTGAATCAGCACGCGGGCAGGCTTGCAAACATCATGATCCTGCTGTCGTGCCTGATCAGCGCAGGCAACGCCCTGCTGCGTTACGGCTTCAACCTTAGTGACAACTGGCCGCTTGAACTGCAGTGGTATATGTTCGCCATCGCGGTGATGTTCGGCGCCTCCTATACCTTCCAGCGCAACGAGCATGTGCGCGTGGACCTGATCTACGGCAACGTATCGGAGCGCGCGCAACACTGGATCGATATCTTCGGCATTATTTTCTTCCTGCTGCCTTCCTGCGTGCTGTTCATGTGGCTGTCGTGGGAATCGCTGTTCCTGCCCTCGTGGCGCATCCTCGAGCAATCCGGTAATTCCGGCGGTCTGCCGCGTTACCCGATCAAGCTGGTGGTGCCCCTCGGCTTCGGCCTGCTTGCCTTGCAGGGCGTATCCGAGCTGATCAAGCGCGTTGCCGCCCTCAAGGGCCTGGTGCGCATCGAATCGAAATACGAGAGGCCGGTGCAATGATTCCATTGGAATATATGCCGCCGCTGATGTTCGGCGGCCTGGTGGTATTCATGCTGATCGGTTTCCCGGTCGCATTTTCGCTGTCGGCCGTGGGTCTTGCCTTCGGCATCCTGTCCATCCAGTTTGGTTACTTCCCGGTCAGCTTCCTGCAGGCGGTGCCGAGCCGCGTGTTCGGCAGCGTGCTGGCCAACGAGTTGCTGCTGGCCATCCCGTTCTTCACCTTCATGGGGGCGATCCTGGAGAAGTGCGGGCTGGCCGAGGATATGCTCGACTCCATGGGCCAGTTGTTCGGCCCGGTGCGCGGCGGCCTGGGCTACTCGGTCATCATCGTGGGCTTTATCCTCGGAGCCATTACCGGCACCGTGGCGGCCCAGGTGATCGCCATGGCAATGATCTCGCTGCCGGTGATGATGCGCTACCGCTACAACATGAAGTACGCCACCGGCGTGCTGGCGGCGTCGGGCACCATCACGCAGCTGGTGCCGCCGTCGCTGGTGCTGGTGGTGCTGGCCGACCAGCTCAAGACCCCGATGGGCAGCGCCGACGTGGGCAGCATGTACCTTGGCGCCTGGGGCCCGTCGGTGATCCAGATCGCGCTGTTCGCGCTCTACACCTTCGTGCTGACCCGCATCAAGCCTGACTGGCTGCCGCCAGTGCCGGTGGAAGAACGCACGCTGCGCGGCTGGCCCCTGTGGCGCAAATGCCTGCGCGGCATCATCCCCTGCGCGGTGCTGATCTTCCTGGTGCTGGGCACGATCATGCTGGGCATCGCCACGCCGACCGAATCCGGCGCCATGGGCGCGGTCGGCGCGCTGGTGCTGGCGGTGCTGCGCGACCCCGGTTTCGGCAAGCTCGACCGCACCATCTACCGCATCGGCCTTGCCGCCACCGGCGTGGCCATCATCGTCGGCACCGTCGCCTTTGGCTCGCACGCCTTCCGCATCCCGCTGGCGGTGGTCTACCTGGTGATTGCCTGGCTGCTGCTGCGTGCCGGACAACTAAGCGCGCTGCGCGCGCTGATCATCGATGCCTACCAGTCCACGGCGCGCATCACGGCCATGGTGGTGTTCATCCTGATCGGCTCCACCTGCTTCTCCGTGGTGTTCCAGGGCGTGGACGGCGGCGCCTGGGTGGAGCATATGTTCACCTCGCTGCCCGGTGGCTGGATCGGCTTCCTGCTGGTGGTCAACCTGTTCATCTTCTTCCTGGCCTTCTTCCTGGACTTCTTCGAGATCGCATTCATCGTGGTGCCGATGCTGGCGCCGGTTGCGGTCAAGGTACTGGCCCCGGTCGTCGCCGACTCGATGGGCGGCAACCCGGAAGCGGCGGCCACCGCGGCGCTGGTGTGGTTCGGCGTGATGCTGTGCGTGAACATGCAGACCTCCTTCATGCACCCGCCCTTCGGTTTCGCGCTGTTCTACCTGCGTGGCATCGCGCCCAAGGAAGTGAAGAGCTCCGACATCTACTGGGGCGCGCTGCCCTGGGTCGGCCTGCAGATGATCATGGTGGCGCTGGTGATGTTCTGGCCGGGCATGGTGACGATGTTCCTCGACAAGGGGTCGCTGCACCATACCAACGCGGCGGAGGTCACGATCCCGCTGGGCGGTGAGAGTAGCGGGCCAGCCTCGGCGCCATTGCCTGCCCGCAGTCCTGGCAGTGGCACGCTGGAGTTGCCGGCAGCACCGGCCGAGAGCGAACCCGCCGCACCGCAGTTCGAGTTCGACAAGAAGAAATAGCAGTGGAATCGCCGGCGGCCGTGGCCGCCGGCAGCAAGAAGGCCCCGCGAGTCGGGGCCTTCTTGCTGCCGTGACACGAATATCAGGGCAGCAATACGATAGCGCCGGTGGTAGCACGCGCCTCCGCTGCACGGTGCGCTTCGGCCACCTGCCCAAGCGGATACCGCGCGCCGACGGCTGCCCGGATCGCACCCTGCCCGATGGCCTGGAATACGTCCGCCGCGTTGGCGCGGAAGGTCTGCGCATCGGCGTTGTGCGGGAACACCGACGGCCGCGTCAGGAACAGGCAGCCCTTCTTGTTGAGCAGTTCGGGCTCGATGGCCGGCGCCGGCCCCGAGGCCGCGCCATACAGCGCCACCAGTCCGAACGGCGCCGCGCAGTCCAGCGAACCCATGAAGGTGTGCTTGCCCACGGAGTCGTAGACCACGCGCGCCTTGCGTCCGCCGCTGGCGTCAATCACCTGGCGCACCCAGTCCGGCTGCGAATAGTCGATGGCGATATCGCACCCTGCCGCCAGCGCGACTTCGCATTTTGCCGGCGAGCCCGCGGTGCCGATCACCGTGGCGCCGAGCGCCTTGGCCCAGCTGCTGAGAATCTGCCCCACGCCACCCGCGGCGGCATGCACCAGCACGATGTCGCCGGCCGCCACGCGATGCGTCTTCCTGACGAGGTATTGCGCTGTCATTGCCTTGAAGAAGACTGCCGCCGCCGTGACGTCGTCAATGCCGTCGGGCAACTTGACCAGCTTGTCGGCCGGCACGTTGCGCCGGTCGGCATAGGCGCCGATGCCGGCATGCATGTAGACCACGCGGTCGCCTTCGCGCAGGCCGGTCACGCCCTCGCCCACGGCCTCGACCACGCCGGCGGCTTCGTGGCCCAGCCCCGTGGGCGACGGCAAGGGATACTTGCCCGCACGCTGGTAGATGTCGATGTAGTTGAAACCGATCGCGGTCTGGCGCAGTTGCACCTGGCCGGCCGACGGCGCCGGCAGCACCGACGTCACCAGGCGCATCACTTCAGGACCACCGAACTCTGTCAATTCCACCGCACGTGCTGATGCCATTTCCGCTCCGTCGAAGTTGCTTGGATAGGTCCAGTCCCGGCCACTACCGCGGGGCACGAGCCAGGATACAGAGCGCAACTCTATCGCAATCTCGCGCGTGGCGCCGGCCTGCCCGCCGAGGCCGGGGAAAAGAAAAAGGGCCTCGCGCATGCGAGGCCCTTTTTCCATCGACTTGCCTTACTTCACGCAATCCACGAAGTACGCCTTGCCGCCGCCTTCGACCTCTTCCTCGACCAGGCCGTGGATGTCGGTTTCGAAACCGGGGAACAGCTTGTTGAAGTCGCGCGCGAACTTCAGGTACTGCACGATGATGCGGTTGAAGCGTTCGCCCGGGATCAGCAGCGGGATGCCCGGCGGGTACGGCGTGAGCAGGATGGCGGTGACGCGGCCTTCCAGTTCGTCGACCGCCACGCGTTCGATCTCGCGGTGGGCCATCATGGCCCAGGCGTCCGAGGGCTTCATCGCCGGCTCCATATCCGACAGGTACATCTCGGTGGTCACGCGTGCCACGTCGTTGGCCTTGTAGACGCTGTGGATGGCGTCGCACAGGTCGCGCAGGCCGAGCTTCTCATACTGCGGATGCTTGCCGACGAATTCCGGCAGCACGCGCCACAGCGGCTGGTTCTGGTCGTAGTCGTCCTTGAACTGCTGCAGCTCCGTTACCAGCGAGTTCCAGCGGCCCTTGGTGATGCCGATGGTGAACATGATGAAGAACGAGTACAACCCGGTCTTCTCGATGATGATGCCGTGCTCGGCCAGGTACTTGGTGACGATGGCCGCCGGAATGCCGCGATCGCTGAACTCGCCGTCCACGTCCAGGCCCGGGGTGATGATGGTGGCCTTGATCGGGTCGAGCAGGTTGAAGCCATCGGCCAGGTCGCCGAAGCCGTGCCAGCGTTCGTTGGCCTTGAGCATCCACTCTTCGCGGTCGCCGATGTCGTCCTCGACCAGCGCCTCGGGGCCCCACACCTTGAACCACCAGTCGCCGTTGTTGCCGGCATCGTAGTCGCCTTCCACCTTGCGCATGGCGCGGCGGAAGTCCATCGCTTCCTGGATGCTTTCCTCCACCAGCGCGTGTCGATCTCGGTGGCCAGCATCTCCTTGATCTGCTCGGCGTTGTACAGCACGCCGTCGTAGGTGCCCTGGGTGATGGTCAGGATGCGCGGCTTCTGGTTCTTGGCCTGGCTGGCGAACGGGTGCGCGGCAATCTTGCGGCGGATGGTTTCCGGATCGAACTCGCTCTTCGGGATCGGGCCGATGATGCCGTAGTGATTGCGCGTGGGCATCAGGAACACCGGAATCGCGCCCGTCATCATGATCGCGTGCAGGATCGACTTGTGGCAGTTGCGGTCCACCACCACGATGTCGCCCGGCGCCACGTTGGCATGCCACACCATCTTGTTCGAGGTGGACGTGCCGTTGGTGACGAAATACATGTGATCGGAGTTGAAGATGCGCGCGGCGTTGCGCTCCGATGCCGCCACCGGGCCGGTGTGGTCAAGCAGCTGGCCGAGTTCATCGACGGCGTTGCAGACGTCGGCGCGCAGCATGTTCTCGCCGAAGAACTGGTGGAACACCTGGCCGACCGGGCTCTTCAGGAACGCCACGCCGCCGGAGTGCCCCGGGCAGTGCCACGAGTAGGAGCTGTCCTGCGCGTAGGCGATCAGCGCCTTGAAGAACGGCGGTGCCAGCGAATCCAGGTAGACCCTGGCTTCACGGATGATGTGGCGCGCGACGAATTCCGGCGTGTCCTCGAACATGTGGATGAAGCCGTGCAGCTCGCGCAGGATATCGTTGGGGATATGCCGCGAAGTACGGGTCTCGCCGTACAGGAAAATGGGCAGGTCGGTATTGCGGCGGCGCACTTCGTTGACGAAGGCACGCAGTTTCTCGATGGCCGCGGCTTCGGGCCGGTCGTCCTCGCTGACGAACTCATCGTCGTCGATCGACACGATGAACGAGGAGGCACGGCTGGACTGCTGCGCGAACGAGGTCAGGTCGCCATAGCTGGTCAGGCCCATCACCTCCATGCCTTCTTGCTCGATGGCCTGCGCCAGCGCGCGAATGCCCGAGCCGGAAATGTTCTCGGAGCGGAAGTCTTCATCGATGATGATGACGGGGAAGCGGAATTTCATTTGGCATCCTTGGACGGCAAGAAGGACTTGAGCCACATGGCCCGGGGACTCATCCCCCTGGGTCGGCATGTGGCTCGACGTTCAGGCTTCGCGCGCGGCCCGGCTCGCCCTGCTGTGCTACCGGTCGTGCCGCAACGCGCGCATTGTATGCGATCAGGTTTTCGGCAGTGTGACACCCTGCTGACCCTGGTACTTCCCGCCGCGATCGCGGTAGGAAGTCTCGCAGATCTCATCGCTTTCGAAGAACAGCACCTGCGCACAGCCTTCGCCGGCGTAGATCTTGGCGGGTAGCGGCGTGGTGTTGGAGAACTCCAGCGTCACATATCCTTCCCATTCCGGTTCGAACGGGGTCACGTTGACGATGATGCCGCAACGCGCGTAGGTGCTCTTGCCCAGGCAGATGGTCAGCACGCTGCGCGGAATGCGGAAATACTCCATCGTGCGGGCCAGCGCGAAGGAGTTCGGCGGGATGATGCAGACATCGCCCTTGAAGTCGACAAAGGACTTCTCGTCGAAGTTCTTGGGATCGACGATGGTGCTGTTGATATTGGTGAATATCTTGAATTCGTCGGCGCAGCGGATATCGTAGCCGTAGCTCGAGGTGCCGTACGACACGATCTTGCGGCCGTCTTCCTCCCGTACCTGGCCGGGCTCGAACGGCTCGATCATGCCGTGCTGTTCCGCCATGCGGCGGATCCACTTATCGGATTTGATGCTCATAGGGGTATCGGGATGAACAAATGAGGGCAGGCTCGGGCGCGGTCAGGACTCACCGGGAACACTGCTCGCATTTGCTCACAGGCGCGCCGGACCTGCCGGGGCCTTGCGATGGGCCGCATTGTACAACCAAAAACCGGCGCCCCCGCCGCAATAGCACCCGTCCCTGCGGCACATGGCTGGGACAGGCGGCCCGGAGCCCCGCCTCAGGCGGTAGCCTGCTCCGGTAACTGGTGCCGGAAGCGCTCGCGGCCGGTATAGAGCAGGAAATGACGTCCGGTGCACCGCGCGAACAGGGCCAGGTTGACGCGCCGGGCCATCTGGTAGCCCATCTGGGTCACACCCGAGCGCGACAGCAGGAAGGGAATGCCCATCTGGGCGCCCTTGATCACCATCTCGGAGGTCAGCCGGCCGGTGGTGTAGAAAACCTTGTCGGCGCCACTCATATCCTCCAGCCACATCAGGCCGGCGATGGCATCCACGGCGTTGTGCCGGCCCACGTCCTCGATGAACATCAACAGCTCGCGCCCGCGGAACAGCGCACAGCCATGTACCGAGCCGGCCTGCTTGTAGACCGACTGCTGCAGCCGGATGGTATCGACGATGCTGTAGAGCGTTTCCTGGTCCAGGGTGGCGTCGTCCGGCAGGCGGATATTGTCGACCTCGTCCAGCAGCGAGCCGAACACCGTGCCCTGGCCGCAGCCGGTGGTCACCACGCGGCGGGAGGTACGCTCCTCGATACGGTCCACGCCCGTGCGGGTCGTGACGGCGGCGGATTCGGTTTCCCAGTCGACCTGGATCGCGGCGATATCCTCGATCGACTCGACCAGGCGCTGGTTGCGCAGGTAGCCCAGCACGAGTGCCTCGGGCGCACCGCCCAGCGTCATCAGCGTCACCAGCTCCCGCTTGTCCAGGTAGACCGTGAGCGGACGCTCGCCCGGCAGGAAGGCCGGCCGCACGCGCCCCTGCTCATCGACCACCTCGACTTCTTCGATCAGGGGAACGCAAGCATGGGTGAGTTCGGGACGCAGGGGCATGGGTAGGGGAAAAATGGATGGGCAGCGCGACCGGGCGGCGCTGCCCTGCCCCGTCCGTCAGGACTTGGCGATCACGCCGCAGGCGATGCGGCCGCCGGAGTTGCCGGTAGGCTGGGTCTTGTAGTCGTCCGGGTCCTTATGCACGACCACCGCGCGGCCCACCACGCTGTTCGGGCCGGGGGCCACGGTCACGTCGGCCAGCTCGAAGCTGGCCTGGGCGCGCCCGCTGGCGTCGGCCTTGAGGTTGTTGATATCGCCGGCATGATGGTCGGGCATCGACATCGATCCGTGCGGCTTGGCCGTCGGGTTGAAGTGACCGCCGGCGCTCATGGCGTCGGGCGTGGAGCAGTCACCCTTCTCGTGCACGTGGAAACCATGCTCGGTATTGGGTGGCAAGCCCGTCACATCGGCTTTGACCAGCACCGTGTTGCCGCGCTGGGTGAATGTCACGCTGCCCTGCGTCGCGGTGCCGCTCCTGGATGCCAGCGCGGCGACGGCGGTGTCCGAACCATCTCCCATTCCCGTACCGGCGCAGCCGGCCAGGCCGCCTGCCAGGGTTCCCGCTACCGCCAGACCGAAAAGTACGCGTACATGCTTCATGCCGAACCTCCTCTCACGGTGATGTCCGGGGCGATTGTACCGCTCCGGTGCCCGGCGCTGCGGCCGGTTTGTGATCCGAAGGTGCCGCGACAGGGGCGGTGGACGGGCCGCCGGCGGTAGCGGCGGCTTCCCCGGTGGCGGGCGCCGCCGCCACAAATGGTCCCGGATCGGCACACGGCGGGGCTGCCGCGCCGGCCGGTACTTCTTTGCCCTTGGCTTTCATATCGTTGAAATAGTACGCAGCCGTCTTGTCTTGTGAACGGCAGAGCTGGTAGGCGGCCACCTTGTCGGCCCAGGCTGCACGTGCCTTGGCCTCGTCGGCCTTGAGCTTTTGCGCTTCGGTAGGGGGCGGCAGCTTGGCCAGGGCGCCCGTGCCGCCAAGTGCGAGGGCGAGCAGCAGCAGGATGCGTTTCATTGGTCTGATTCCTCTTCCTCGGGATCTGTGGCGCGACGCCGCGTTCGCTCAGGCTTCGCCGGTGCTGGCCCGGCCACCGGCACGCTCGCCGGGTTGCGGCTCGGCCGCCCGCTGCGCCGGGATCTTGCCGGACTTGATATCGTCGTACCAGAGTTCGTGATGCTCCTTGGCCCAGGCTTCGTCGACCCAGCCGTCGCGCATGGCGCGGTAGGCGCCTTCCATGCCGATGGTGCCCATGTAGATATGACCGCAGGCCATCGCCATCATCAGCACCGCCGCGATGCCATGGATCACATTGGCGATCTGCATGGTGGCACGGTAGAAATCCATGCCAGGCACGATCATATCGAGCACCCAGCCGGAAGCGGACAGGATCAGGCCGAACAGCACCAGCCCACCCCAGAACCATGCCTTTTCGCCGGCGTTGAAGCGCCCGCTTGGCACATGCTTGCCGGAAACGAGCCCACCCAGCTTGGCGAGCCACTGCCAGTCCTCGCGGGCGGGCAGGTTGTCGCGCACGAAGATCACAAAGCCGACGATCACGGCCAGCGTGAAGACCGGCCCGACGATGTTGTGGACGTTCTTCAGCAGGTAGGTCAGCCAGCCGAACAAGGTGTGGCCCATCAGCGGCAGCAGAAAATGCTTGCCGAACAACATGACGATGCCCGAAACCGCCAGCGTGACGAATGAGATCGCCATGGTCCAGTGCACCACGCGCTCCAGCGGCGTGAAGCGCTGGATCATGCGGCCGGTACGCGGCGTCTTGAGCGGGATGGTGCCGCGCCAGAAAAAGAAGGCCAGGATCGCGGCGGGCACGGCGACGATCAGCCAGCCACCCCAGACCGTGATCACGCCGTTGCGGAACAGCCGCCACTTCTGGCCGGTGCGCTGGATCAGCACGCCGGCCTCCTTGGCGGGCAGGCTGCTGTAGTGCGCCTGGTCGGAATTCACCTCGCGCCACACCGGCGCGTTATTGCCGGGCTGCGATTGCGTGCGCGCCTGCTGGGCCTGCGCCTCGGCGGCGATATCGCGCTTGGGCACATTGAAGATGTTCTCCGACGCGATGCCCGCGAAGGGCTGGACCGGGTGCGTGGCCGGATTGTTCGCGTCGGCAGTCACCGCGGCGGCAGGCGTGGCGGGCGTGGCCTGTGGCGACGATGCCTGGGCCCGCGCGGCGCCAAGCGGCGCCAGCAAGGCCAGCGCGCAGGCCACTCCCGCCAGGTAGCGGAACCAGCCAGGATTGAGCGTCGGCTTCATATGCCCTCCATCGGCTCGGCCGGGGTTCGCGTTGCCGGGGTCATGGCGTGCGGTTGTATTCGTTCTGGTTCTGGTTGCGCTCGTGGATCTGGTTCTGCCAGCTGGTCTTGTCGCCCGGCGTCCAGCCCTTGGCCACGAAGGGATCGCCCGGCGCGCCCTCGTAAGCCGCCGCGTCGGATTTCTTGTGCGCCGCGGTGGATGTCTGCGGGCGTTCGCCGCAGGCGGCCAGCACGGTGCTGCCGGCGGCCAGCAGGATCATGAGCAAGCGGGTCATGATGGCTGCGCTCCGGACGCGGCTGGTGCGACAGGCGGCGGTGCCGCGGGCGCGGCCGGGGCTCCCTGCGCGGCGCCCTTGTTGCCATAGGCCGTCCCCCAGCCGAACACATCGCCGCCCTTGCCGCGCTTGATCACGCGGTTGCGCAGGATGTCGGCGATCACGTCGCCATCGCCGCCCAGCAGGGCCTTGGTCGAGCACATTTCCGCGCACAGCGGCAGCTTGCCTTCGGCCAGGCGGTTGCGGCCGTACTTCTCGAACTCTTCCTCGCTGCCGTTCTTCTCCGGGCCGCCCGCGCAGAAGGTGCACTTGTCCATCTTGCCGCGCACGCCGAAAGTCCCGGCGCTGGGGAACTGGGGCGCGCCGAACGGGCAGGCGTAGGAGCAGTAGCCGCAGCCGATGCAGACGTCCTTGTCGTGCAGCACCACGCCGTCGTCGGTGCGGTAGAAGCAGTCGACCGGGCAGACCGCCATGCAGGGCGCGTCCGAGCAATGCATGCAGGCCACCGAGATGGACTTCTCGGCGCCGACGATGCCGTCGTTGACGGTCACCACGCGGCGCCGGTTGACGCCCCACGGCACTTCGTGCTCGTTCTTGCAGGCGGTGACGCAGCTATTGCATTCGATGCATCGCTCGGCGTCACAGATGAATTTCATGCGTGCCATGGTCGTTCCTTGCCCTTGATCTCAGTCTCTGTCGCAATCAGGCGAACCGTTCGATCTGGCAGATCGTGGTCTTGGTTTCCTGCATCATCGTCACCGCGTCATAGCCGTAGGTGGTGGCGGTGTTGACCGCCTCGCCGCGCACGATCGGCATCGCGCCCTCGGGGTAGTAGTCCTTGAGGTCCTTGCCCTGCCACCAGCCCGAGAAGTGGAACGGGATGAAGGCGGTATCCACGCCGACGCGCTCCGTCACCAGGGCACGCACCTTGATGCGCGCGCCGGGGGGTGTGCTGACCCAGCAGAAGTCGCCATTGCGAATGCCTCGCTCGGAAGCCGCGCGCGGGTTGATCTCGACGAAGTTCTCCTGCTGCAGTTCGGCCAGCCACGGATTGGAACGAGTTTCCTCGCCACCGCCCTCGTACTCGACCAGGCGGCCCGAGGTGAGGATGATGGGAAACTTCTCATAGAGCTTGTTATCGATATTGCGCTGCTGCAGTGACTTGTACAGCGTGGGCAGCCGCCAGAACGCCATCTTGTCGTCATGCGTCGGGTACTTGGCGACCATGTCGGGCCGCGTGGAATACAGCGGCTCGCGGTGCTGCGGGATCGGGTCGGGGAAGTTCCACACGATCGCGCGCGCCTTGGCGTTGCCAAAGGGGTGGCAGCCATGGTTCTTCAGCACCACGCGCTGGATGCCACCGGACAGGTCGGTCTTCCAGTTCTTGCCCTCGGCCTTCTGCTTCTCGGCGTCGGTCAGCTCATCCCACCAGCCCAGCTTCTTCAGCAGCACATGATCGAACTCGGGATAGCCGGTGGTGATGTCCGCGCCCTTAGAGCATGAGCCATCCTCGGCAAGCAGGCTGACGCCATCGCGCTCCACGCCAAAGTTGGCGCGGAAGTTGCCTCCGCCGTCCATGACGTGCTTGCTGGTGTCGTACAGGTTGGGCGATCCCGGGTGCTTAAGCTCCGGCGTGCCGTAGCAGGGCCACGGCAGGCCGAAATAATCGCCCGTCAGGTCGTAGCCGGTCACCGGATCCTTGCCGCCCTTGCAGCGCAGCGTGCGCACATCGAACATCTGCATATTGCGCATATGCGACTTGAGCCGCTCGGGCGATTGCCCGGTATAGCCGATGGTCCAGTTGCTGGCGTTGATCTCGCGCAGGATGGACTCGGGCTCCGGCTCCATCCAGGTACGCCCCGCGCGCTTGACCTCGAGCAGCTTGAAGTTCTTCGACAGTTCCTTGCCAAACCCCAGGCGATCGGCGAAGGCCTGCATGATGGTGTGGTCCGGCATGGACTCGAACAGCGGCTCGATCACCTTCTCGCGCCATTGCAGCGAGCGGTTGGAGGCCGTGCAGGTCCCGGAGGTCTCGAATTGCGTGCAGGCCGGGAGCAGGTAGACCGCTCGGTTCGGGTTGACCTTGTCGCCTTCGGCCGGCGGCATATTGGCCATCGCCGCGGTGGCCGACGGATAGGGGTCGATGATCACCAGCAGGTCGAGCTTGTCGAGGGCCTTCTTCATCTCCAGCCCGCGCGTCTGCGAGTTGGGTGCGTGGCCCCAGAAAAACACGCCGCGGACGTTGTTGTCCTGATCGATCAGGTCGGGCTTCTCGGTGACGATATCGATCCATCGCGATACGGTGGTGCCGGACTTCTCCATCATCGCCTGCGAGGCGTACTGTTTCTTGATCCATTCGTAATCCACGCCCCACACCGCTGCGAAATGCTTCCACGCGCCGGTGGCCAGGCCGTAGTAGCCCGGCAGCGAGTCGGGGTTGGGGCCCACGTCGGTGGCGCCCTGCACGTTGTCGTGGCCGCGGAAGATATTCGCGCCGCCGCCCGACACGCCGATATTGCCCAGCGCCAGCTGCACCAGGCAGGAGGCCCGCACGATCGCGTTGCCGATGGTGTGCTGGGTCTGGCCCATGCACCACACCAGCGTGCTGGGGCGGTTCTTGGCCATGATCTCGGCAACCTGGTGGACCTGGGCCTCGGGCACGCCGCAGACTTCCTCGACCTTGTCCGGCGTCCACTTGGCGAGGACTTCCTCCTTGACCTTGTCCATGCCGTAGACGCGGTCGTTGAGATACTTCGGGTCTTCCCAGCCGTTCTTGAAGATGTGGTACAGCACGCCGAACAGGAAGGCGATGTCGGTGCCGGAACGGATGCGCACGTAGTAATCGGACTTGGCCGCCGTGCGTGTATAGCGCGGATCGACCACGATCACCTTGCAGCCATTCTCCTTCGCGTGCAGCAGGTGCAGCATCGATACCGGGTGCGCCTCGGCCGCGTTGGAGCCGATATACAGCGCCGCCCTGGCGTTCTGCATATCGTTGTACGAGTTGGTCATCGCACCGTAGCCCCAGGTATTCGCCACGCCGGCCACCGTGGTGGAGTGGCAGATGCGAGCCTGGTGGTCGGTGTTGTTGGTGCCGAAGAACGACACCCACTTGCGCAGCAGGTAAGCGCCCTCGTTGCTGTGCTTGGAGGAGCCGACGAAGAACATCGAGTCCGGCCCGGTCTGCTGGCGGATCTCCTTCATCCTGGCGGAGATCTCGTCGAGCGCCTGGTCCCAGCCGATGCGCTGGTACTTGCCGTTCACCAGCTTCATCGGGTACTTCAGGCGATACTCGCCATGGCCGTGCTCGCGCAGCGCGGCGCCCTTGGCGCAGTGCGCGCCCATATTGATCGGCGAATCGAAGACCGGATCCTGGCGTACCCATACGCCGTTCTGCACCACCGCATCGACCGCGCAACCCACCGAGCAATGGCCGCAGACGGTGCGGCGCACCACGATATTGCTCTTACCCTCGCCGCCGCTCCCCGGCGCATCCGCGGCGTCCGCATGGCGCAACAGCGTCAGTTGCGAGGCCGCCAGACCCGCCCCCACCCCGATGCCGGAGCGCTTGAGGAAACTGCGGCGGTCCATGGTGGGCATCGCGCCAGCCAGGCCGGCGGCCAGGCGGTCGGATAGCCTGCCGGTGGCATGCCCGGCCACGGTGCCGGCCAGTTGCGAGGATGCGCTGCCCTGCGCCGCGCGCTTGCGGGTCAAGATCATGTATCACCCCTGGATGGAAACGAGGTCGAACGGGCGCGCACAAGACGCGACTCGGCTCACACCAGCGTTGTCCGGTAGTACTTGCGAATGTGTTCGGTAACCCGGTAGCCCTCGCCGTCGCCGGGCGTGACATCCGGAATGGCCGCGGCCTGCGTGGGCATGGCCGGTCCGCGCGCGGTCAGCGCAGCGGCCGCGCCGGCGGCGGCAACAACCCCCGTGCCGGCGAGAAAAGTACGGCGTGCGACCCTGGGCTGCTTGTCTTTCATGTGGGGCTCCTCGGCAGATTAAAGCCGATAACCAATCCTGTTATGTATTCTTTTGCCTATTTTAGATTGATATGTGCTGAAAGACCATGCAATACGCGGGTTTTTACTGATACCTGCGTTTAAAAAATACCATGCCCGGCTTGTTTGAAACAAGGTGGCAGGCGAGGCGGCCTCCTTCCGGCGATCCCGGCGATCCGCCTTGAAGGCTCAGCGCATGTCGAGCGCGATCGCCTCGACCGCCATGAAGGCTTTCAGCAAAGCGGCTACCTGTACATAGAAACGGGCTTGCGGATGCGCCGCCATGGCATCGCAAAGCGTCTCCACCCATGGCTGAACATGGCGCGCAAAGAAGTGTTGCTGCTCTGCGAGATTGGAAACACCCGCATCCTCGCCCGCCACCAGGAAACGCATCACTTCGCACAGCGTGGCGATATGGTCCTCTGTCTCGCTGACATTGTCCTGGCGCACCAGGCCATAGCGTGCCAGGTCGTCTCGCAGCGCCACCACAGGGCGTTCGTTGAGGAAACCGGTCTGGTAGTAGGAGCCGTAGAGAAGGACTTCCGGCTTGCCCACGCCGATGAACAATTCCTGGTACTCGTCGGCCGTCTCGGCGGCCGTCGCGATCGATGCTGCATCGCACAAATCATTCCAGGCTTCGCCCAGCGTGGTCGCGGCGTCCTCGCCAATGGCGCGGTTGGCGGCGATATGGTGCAGCAGCGCGGCATCTGGCGCGCGATACAACAGCGTGGCCAGCAGACCGTACAGGTCAGCGCGGGCGGTGTCCTCGGCATTGGCCGTGGCTTCGATGACCGGGGGAATCAGCTGGATGGGCTGGAAATCTGTCATTTCGTGATGGTTCTCAAGGGTACCGGGAGACCGGATTGCTGACTTGGCCGGCGCAAGCGCGCCTTGCCGCTCACGCGGCAAGGCACGCTTGCGTCCCACCGGCTGTACTACCGCACCACGGTACCGCTTGGGGTGCCGCTGCTCTTTTCCATCATATCGACGACGCGGCAGTCGCCACACATCTTCAGGCGTTCGGCAGCCTCGCCGGCGAACGCGGGGTGGTCCGCGAGCCTGGCCAGCATGGCATGCACCATCTGCGCGGTGCCAAACGGCTTGGCGCAGCGGATGCAATGGAAGGGTTGGGTTTCGGCCAGTGTTACCGTGCGGCGCGCGTCCTCGCCGGTCAGCAGCCGCGGCACCAGGGTGATGGCATCTTCCGGGCAGGTGCTTTCGCACAGGCCGCACTGTACGCAGTTGCGTTCCAGGAAGCCAAGCACCGGACGCTCGGGATTATCGCGCAAGGCCTGCGAGGGACAAGCACCGACGCAGGCCATGCAAAGCGTGCAGCGCGTGGTATCGACAGCTACCGCACCCAACGGTGCCCCGGCCGGCAGCGGCACGCTTGCCTGAGAGCGCGGCGCGTTGCGCACCAGGTAGTCGAGCGCGAAATCCAGCGTCTCGCGTTTGGCCGCCGCGGCATGGAACAGCGCCGGCGGGAGCGCCGGCCGGCTGCTCGATTGCGCCAGTTGCGCCAGTTGCGCATCCAGCGTGGCGGCATCAGGGCCATCCACCAGCGACAGGCATTCGCCCTCATAGCCAAGGCCCGCGAGAATCGCCTGTCCTACCGCCATCTGCTCTACCAGCGCCGTGCGATATTGCGGCGCTTCGTCGCCCGTGAACATCACCGCGACGCGGCTGGCGCCCCAGCAAATGGCAGACAACCACAATTCAAGTCCGCTCGCGGCCGGATGGAACAGCGCCACCGGTATCACATTGGGCGGCATGCCCCTCGCCTGGCCGGCGCGCGCGGCGCGGCCAAGCGCCAGGATGGGAGCGTTACCGTATTCCTCGCCGTGCAGCAGCAGTACGGCGTCGCGGCCACCTGCGGCGCGGTAGGCCGAAACCAGCGTGCGCAAGCGCTCGCCGAGATAGTCCGGCTTGGGGTAGGCGTAGCTGATGGCGCCGGTCGGGCACACCGTCGTGCAGGCGCCGCAGCCCATGCACAGGTTGGGCGTGACCTCGATACGGCCGCGCCCGTCATGCCATTGCGAGCGGATCGCCTCGGTGGAACAGATATCGATGCAGGCCGTGCAGCCGGTGGTCTTGTTGCGGCCATGCGCGCAGATTTTCTCCTTGTACTGGAAGAACTTCGGCTTCTCGAACTCGCCCACCATCTGGACCAGGGCCAGTGCCTGCGCCTGCTGACGCACCGGATCCGCGCCGGCGTAGAGGTAGCCTTGCGGCGGCGAGTGCATGGTGAAGGCCGGCGTATCGGCCAGGTCGAACACCAGGTCGAAGCGCTCGGTGGCGGTCTTGACGGGACGATCGAAGTCGATCGCGGCGGCGGCCCCGCAAGCCTTCACGCAGGCGCGGTGGGAACGGCAACGGTCCAGGTCGACCTGGTAGCTGAAATCAATGGCGTCCTCGGGGCACGCCTCGATGCAGGCGTTGCAGCGCGTGCAAAGATCCAGGTCGATCGGGTTGCCGCGCCCCGCGCCGGTCTCCCAGCTTGCCTCGAAGGCGCCGAGCCAGCCGCCGAGCTTGACCAGCTTGCCGCTGTGCACCGGGAAGTCCCGCGAGGCGGGCTGAGTGGCTGCGCCCATGGCCTCACCGGTGCCGCCCAGCAGCACCGACACTTCCATGCCGGATTCGGCCAGCTTGCCGGCCCAGGGCATGGCACGGGCGGCCGGGCCGAGCACCAGCACGGCTCCGCCCGAACGGTAGTCCACCACGGGCACCGGCTCCGGATCGGGTAGCGCGGCAGCGGCCAGCAGCGCGGCGATCTTGGCGTTGGCGGTCTTGGGATCGCGCCGCGCCCCCTGCGACCATCCGCCGGTTTCCCGGATATTGACGAAGCGCACCGGTGCCGTCATGGTGCCTTCGGCCTGGCGCCGGGCAGCTACCTCGGTGAACAAGGCGCGCTCCTGCGTGCAGGCCACGATGACATCGTCCGTGCCATCGAGCGCGGCAGTGAAGTCGCCGATTTCGCGGCGGCACAGCAAGTGGTGCACCTTGAGCGGCGGGCTGGTGCCGCCTGCGGTCGTGGAACCATTGCCCGACAGCGTCGCCCCGTCAAGCGGCATGGTGTCGTTGCAATTGCAAATCAGCGTCGGCATGGCGATGCGGCTGGCCGGCGTGGTTGCTCCCTTTTTAAGGAGTCTTGCGGCCGGCGAATTGTGGGGGGAAGCCCATTGTAGGCCGCCGCGGCGGCAGCGGCTACGCGTGTTTGCCTGGGGCGGAATCGTCCGTCTGGCGCTCCGTGCCCGGCAAACCGGGCCCGGCCGCGACTGGCGTGGGTGCGATTGGATCGCCACCATGTTCTTGCGCGCCCCCCTGCATTTCAGGCGGCACGGCATCCACAGGCTCCGGCGTCGCGGACTGGCCAGGGCTGGCCTGCTCCGCCTGCGGCACCGCAGCTCCGGGCGCATCCGGCGCCTGTTCCGCCGCGCGTGCCGCAGCCAGTTCGTCGTCGGTCGGCGCGAACAGGCCCAGCGTCTCGGACTGGCGCATGCGCCGCAACACATCGAGGGGAATCGGGTCGGGCTTGCTGTAGTCGTCGATGTAGATATCGAGCCCGTCCATCACATTGAAATGCGGATCGGCAAACAAGGTCTTGAGCGCGGCGCGCTTGACGGTTTCGTCTACGCCGCGCGCCACGAATCGCGCGATGCTGTCGCCCGGCTGCAGCAAGGCGGCGTCGGCAAGCGTGGGAAGGGGCTCGGCCGGCGCGGCAGGTTCCACCTGCCACCGGTCAGCGGGGGCTGGCGGTTCGGCCGGCACGGGTGGCGCCGGCTCGGGCGCCAGCGGCTGCCCCTGGCGCGCCGCGGCCTTGCGGCGTGACCAGCGCGACAGGAAAGTGTCATCGCTCATGCGGTACCAGCCTGCATCAGTAGCGCGCCCGGTCCTCCGGCGCCTTGAACGATTCCGGGCGGCGGCGTTTCTTGGGCTCCGGGCGGTAATGCTCTGCCACGTAGGCGCGCAGCCAGTCGAGTTGCTCGGGCGCCAGCGGCACATTCTCGACGGTTTCGCCGGCATCGAGCCAGCGTCCGGCCTCGTTGTAGGAGAGTGTCACGGTGACCGGCAGCGGCAACGGCTCGCCATCGTCCGATGCGGGGACGGCGGCCTGGCCGCCCTCCTCCGCCATGCGCCAGAGCACGAACCAGCAGGGCGCGGTGGAGGTCAGGTTGAGGTAATACCCCTCCGCCTCATCGCGGAACAGCGTGACGCCGTAGCCTGGATACAGCCAGCGCGCGCCATACTCGTCCTGCGCCAGGCAGTGCGGCACGGCACCGAACTCGCCGAGGTCGGGCAGGACGGCGTCGAGTTCCCATTTCCACGGTTGCCAGGGGCTGCGCAGCGCCACGCGGCGCATCACCACGGCCATGGTGACGCCGGGCCGGCCAGCGGGCACAGCATCGGCCCCGGTGGCCGGGATGCCTGCGGCGGGATCGGCTGGCGTGCCCATGGCGTTCAGGTGTTCTGCACCACGATGCTGGGGAACTTGCTGGTCATGTCGCGGGCACGGTCGGCCACCTTCACGGCCACCTTGCGCGCCATGGCTCGGTAAAGCTCGGCGATCGGGCTGTCAGGGTCGGACACCACAGTCGGGCGGCCAGTGTCGGCCTGCTCGCGGATCGAACGGTTCAGCGGCATGCTGCCGAGCAACTCCACGCCGTAGTCCTCGCACATCTTCTCGCCGCCGCCTTCGCCGAAGATATGCTCGACGTGGCCGCAGTTCGGGCAGCAGTAGACCGCCATGTTCTCAACAAGGCCGAGAATGGGAATCCCCACCTTCTCGAACATCTTCAGGCCCTTCTTGGCGTCCAGCAAGGCAATGTCCTGGGGCGTCGTGACAATCACGGCGCCCGTAACCGGCACTTTCTGCGACAGCGTCAGCTGGATGTCGCCGGTGCCCGGCGGCATGTCGACGATCAGGTAATCGAGATCGTGCCAGTTGGTCTGGCGCAGCAACTGCTCCAGCGCCGAGGTCACCATCGGGCCGCGCCACACCATGGGATTGTCCTGCTCGATCAGGAAACCGATGGAGTTGGCCTGCAGGCCGTGGCCTTCAAGCGGCTCCATGGTCTGGCCATCGGAGGACTCCGGGCGGCCGTCGATGCCGAGCATCATCGGCAGGCTGGGACCGTAGATGTCGGCGTCGAGCATGCCCACGCGGGCGCCCTCGGCGGACAATGCCAGCGCCAGGTTGACGGCGGTGGTGGACTTGCCCACCCCGCCCTTGCCCGACGCCACGGCGATCACGTTCTTCACGCCCGGCAGCAGCTTGACGCCGCGCTGTACGGCATGCGCGACGATCTTCATGCTGACGGCCACGCTGGCATTGGTCACGCCCGGCAGTTGCCGCAGCGCAGCAACCACCTGCTTGCGGATCGGTTCCAGCTGGCTCTTGCCGGGATAGCCCAGCTCGACTTCAAGCGACACATCGCCGCCTTCGACCCGAACGTTGCGGGCAGAGCGGGTAGACACCAGATCCCGGCCCGTGTTGGGGTCGATCACGGTGCGCAGGACTTCGGTAACCTGGTCGACGGTGAGGCTCAAGACAATCTCCGCTACTGAATATGGGGAAGGCGCGTACTGTATCAAAGTATGAGCGAAGCGCAGGCGGCGGGTGGCGCGCGGACGACAAGCCCCTCACGCGGGCGTGGAATTACACGCACTTACAACTGTCACAGCAACAGACTTGTGCACCCGGCTTCATCTCCTTATTGTAGTGCGCCAGGAACGCACGCCAGCGGAATACCGCCCGGACTCTTGTGTTCACGTGCCGTCCGCGTTATTTCTAGTGGTGTAGCTCACACCATTTCAACAATCATCTCAACAAGATCCGTCCTGAAGGAGAAAGCATGAAATTCAAGCTTGCCAGCCTTGCCGTTGTCGCCATTCTTGCCGCCGGCTGCGCTACAGAACAAGGCACGCAGACCGCGGTCGGAACCGGTGTGGGCGCTGCGGTCGGTGCCGGCCTGGGCAACCTGATCGGCGGTAACACTACCGGCACGCTCGTCGGCGCGGCGGTAGGCGGGGCACTCGGCGGAGCTACGGGTTACAACTGGAACGCGATCCGCGGCAAGCTGAACAAGGACACTGCCGGCACCGGGACCCAGATCACCGAGCAGCCGGATGGCTCGCTGAAGGTAAATATCCCGAGCCAGGTAACCTTCGACACCGACAGCGCCACCATCAAGCCCTCGTTCCGCTCGGTGCTGGACCAGGTTTCGCAGACCCTTGCCCAGCAACAGGACGTCTCCGCCACCGTGGTCGGCCATACCGACAGCACGGGCAATCCCAGCTACAACATGCAACTGTCGCAGCGCCGCGCGCAGAGCGTGGCGACCTATCTGGGTGACCGCGGCGTGGCCCGGACCCGCCTGGCAGCCGAAGGCCGGGGGCAAACCCAGCCCTTGGCGGACAACGCCACTGAGGCGGGTCGCGCACAAAATCGCCGGGTCGAAATTTATTTGAAACCAATTCAGCGATGATGCTGTCATAGAAACAGGTACCGCTTGTCACCGTTGCTGGCTCGCGATGGGTGGCTGACCTCCCGGGCGGTACCTGATTTCTCCTCCTTTTCCGTTGTGGAAAGCTGCGCCGGTACTAACCGGCGCTTTTTTTGCCCAGATGTTTTTCAGTGCCTTTTCAGGCACTTGCAGCACTCTCTTCCCGCTCCGCCCTGCCGGAGTGCACGCGCTGCCTGCCCCGCTTGCTAGAATAGCCCTCTCACGGTGCCCGCCTGATTCTCGCGGCGGCGCCCCCGCCTTACTGTCCAACCCCCTCCTGACCGGCAATTTTTCCATGACCGCACGTCGCATCCTCGTCACATCTGCCCTGCCATACGCCAACGGCCAGATCCATATCGGCCACCTGGTGGAGTACATCCAGACCGACATCTGGGTGCGCTTCCAGCGCATGATGGGCAACGAGGTGTACTACGTGGGCGCGGACGATACGCACGGCACCCCGGTGATGCTGCGGGCCGAAAAGGAAGGCATCACCCCCAAGCAGCTGATCGACCGCGTGTGGACCGAGCATAAGCGCGATTTCGACAGCTTCATGGTGTCGTTCGACAACTACTACAGCACCGACTCCGACGAGAACAAGCAGCTCTCCGAGAAGATCTACCTGGCGCTGAAGGCCGAAGACCTGATTGCCGAACGCGAGGTCGAGCAGTTCTACGACCCCGTCAAGAACATGTTCCTGCCGGACCGCTTCATCAAGGGCGAGTGCCCGAAGTGCGGCGCCAAGGACCAGTACGGCGACTCCTGCGAGGTCTGCGGCACCACCTACGTGCCCACCGACCTGAAGAACCCGTATTCGGTGGTGTCCGGCGCCACGCCGGTGCGCAAATCTTCCGCCCATTACTTTTTCAAGCTCTCCGACCCGCGCTGCGAAACCTTCCTGCGCGAGTGGGTGGCCGACCTGGCCCAGCCGGAAGCGGCCAACAAGATGCAGGAATGGCTTGGCGCCGAAGGCGAGGCCTCGACGCTGTCGGACTGGGACATCTCGCGTGACGCGCCGTACTTCGGCTTCGAGATTCCCGGGGCACCCGGCAAGTACTTCTACGTGTGGCTGGATGCGCCGATCGGCTACTACGCCAGCTTCAAGAACCTGGCCGAGAAGAAGGGCATCGATTTCGACGCCTGGGTAGGCCCGCATTCCACCGCCGAGCAGTACCACTTCATCGGCAAGGACATCCTGTATTTCCACACGCTGTTCTGGCCGGCCATGCTGCGTTTCTCGGGCTACCGCACGCCCACCAACGTGTTCGCGCATGGTTTCCTGACGGTCGACGGCGCCAAGATGAGCAAGTCGCGCGGCACCTTCATCACCGCGCAGAGCTACGTCGATACCGGCATGAACCCGGAGTGGCTGCGCTACTACTTCGCCGCCAAGCTCAACGCCAGCATGGAAGACCTCGACCTCAACCTCGACGACTTCATCGCACGCGTGAACAGCGACCTGATCGGAAAGTACGTGAATATCGCCAGCCGCGCTGCCGGCTTCCTGGTCAAGCGCTTCGATGGCGTGGTGGACGACGCCGCGCTGGCCCACCCGCTGCTCAAGCAACTGCGTGAAGCCGCGCCGCAGGTGGCGCACTTCTATGAAGGCCGCGAGTACAGCAAGGCGCTGCGCCTGGTGATGGAACTCACCGATGCAGTGAACGCCTTCGTCGACACCGAGAAGCCGTGGGAACTGGCCAAGGACGAAGCCAGGCGTGCCGCCCTGCACGCCGCCTGCTCGGTCTCGCTGGAAGCCTTCCGCCTGCTCACCGTCTATCTCAAGCCGGTGGTGCCGCAGATGGCCGCGGGCGTTGAGCGCTTCCTCAATATCGAGCCGCTGGACTGGCGCGGCATCGACAAGCAGCTGTCGGCCTCGCGTCCGGTGCAGCCGTACTCGCACCTGATGACCCGCGTGGATGCCAAGCAGGTCGATGCCCTGCTGGCCGCCAACCGCGATTCGCTGCAAGCCACCGCCCCCGCCGCCACGGCGGACGATGCCGCCGCCTCGATCGAGCCGATCGCCGAGACCATCACCATCGACGACTTCGCCAAGATCGACCTGCGCGTCGCCAAGATCGTGGCATGCCAGAAGGTGGAAGGCTCGAACAAGCTGCTGCAGCTGACGCTGGATCTGGGCGAAGGCAAGACGCGCAACGTCTTCTCCGGCATCCAGTCGGCCTACACGCCCGAACAGCTGGTGGGCAAGCTCACCGTGATGGTGGCCAACCTGGCGCCGCGCAAGATGAAGTTCGGCCTGTCCGAAGGCATGGTGCTGGCCGCTTCCGCGGCGGACGAGAAGGCCACGCCCGGGCTCTGGATCCTGGAGCCGCACGAAGGCGCTGTCCCGGGCATGCGTATCCGCTGATGTACCGAGGCGGTGAGGCGCGCCCGCGCTGATCCGCCAATGCCGCAACGGCGCCGGCGTCGATTGACGCCGCGCCGCCAGCAAGCCCCGCTGCCCGTAGTGGGCTAGCCGCCCTGCATCTTGGAGGGATCGTCGCTGCGCGAGGTGTGGGTTACCTTGCCGTCGGCATTGAAATGCACGTTGAAGAAGGCCTTCTCCTGCGAGCTTTCCCACCAGCGATAGCCCCAGACCTCCTCCTTCTTGAGCGCGAAGGCTTCCACCTTGGTGGGCTTGCCCAGCAGGCGGCGGATGTCGTCGCGGCTCATTCCGGCCCGCACGCGCGCGAAGTTTTCCGCTGTCAGCACCTGCTCGATGGCGCGCACCTTGCCGTCTGCGCCGATCGTCACCATCCAGGTAGTGCCGCCCTCCGGCCCGCGCGGGTATTCGAGGCGGCGCCCGCCCCCATCCTCTTCCCAGACAATCTCCGGGCGCCCGGCCTGGCGCCGCACGTCCTCCTCGCCCGACTCGCCGACCACGATGCCCTTGAACAGCTGGCTATCGGGCTTGACCGAGTTCCAGGTAGAGCGCGCGGCATCACCCGCCTTCTTCATCGCTTCGTCGACCTTCTGCTGGTCGCACCCGAACAGGGCAAGCACGGAGGAAATCAGTCCCATGGCGGCAAGGCGTCGGTACGACGCGGCAGTATCTGAAGGGGGGCGATAGCGTTGCCCCTCAGGGCCGCGCAGGCGCGGCATCCGAGGTGGCACCGCGGGGGGCATCGTCGCCGGTTTTGCTGTTGATTTCATTGCTGCCATCGGTCTGGCTCCCTTCGGATCTGGCGCGGCCGCCCGCGCCGGTGAACAGATTGCCCCAACTGTCAAAGCGGCGGTTGAACAACAGGGACAGGCCACTGATCGAACCACCCTTGGCAACCAGGGACCAGCGCCGCGAGAATGCCCAGGTCAGCTTGAACACGCTGGAAGCACTGGTCAGGCTCTGCTCATAGCCCACCGAGATCTGCTCGGTCACGGCCTTGCCCACGCTTACCACCTGCTGGTCGTTAAGGCCCGCGGTACTCGGACCGATGGAAAACTCATCGATGCCGAAATGCTGCACGATTCCCTTGCCGGCACGCCCGCCGATCATCCCCAGCGCAGCGCCGCCCAGGGCCGCGCCACCCAGTTGCTTCTGCTGTCCGGCGGCGGCGGATTCGGCACCATAACCGAACATCAGCCATGACAGCTTATCCTCCTCCGGCACATTCGGCTCCGACACCAGCCTGACGCGCGGCAGGCGCACCGTGCCGGTCACCTCCACGCCGGCCTCCACCTCCTGGTTGCGGCGCATGGCGCGGATATTGATGTTGGGATTGTCCACCGGACCGTTGAAATTGACGATGCCGCGCTCGATGTTCAGCTTGCGCCCGAAGGCTTCATAGGTGCCGTCGGTCACACGAATGGTGCCGGTGGCGCGCAGGGGGGTCAGCGGCGCGCTCTTGATGCCGAGCTGGCCGCCCAGGCGCAGGTCCGCGCCGGCCCCGCGGAAGCGGAAGTTGTCTCCCAGGTCGAGCGTGAGATCGATCAGCGGGCTGAAGCGGCTGGCCGGCCTGGTTTCCGGCACGGGCGTGGCGGCAGTCTTGATCTCGCGCTGGTCGCGGCGGCGCACCACCACCACGTCGTCGCCCAGCTCCGGGGCACCGGCCTTGGGCAGGTCGAACAGGCCGCTGTCCACGCGGAACTTGCCGCGGATCACGATCTGGCGGTTCTCGTTCACGATACTGGCATCGCCGGAAACGATCAGGGTGCGCTCGGGGCTGGCAAAGATCTGGAGCTTGTCGGCCACGATCTTGCCAGTCAGGTTGGGATCGGTCTCGCCCAGCTTCACGTTGCCGGTGGCCACGATCTTGCCGTCGCCGCCGCGGAATTCCACTTGCTTGAGCTCAATGGCGTTCTGATCGAGCGCGACGCGCACGATGCCGTCGGTCAGGCGGATGCCCAGGTCGTACAGCGTGATAGCGATGCCACTGCCGTCGATATTGCCGGTGAGCAACGGGTTGCCGACCGTGCCGGCAAGCTGCAGGGTGGCCGCCAGCTTGCCATCGAACGCGTATTGCGGCCCGGTGAACGCTTCCAGCGTCTTGATCTTCGGCACATCCAGCGACACCTTGCCCGCCAGCGCGGAAGCCGGCGTCACCGTCATCAAGCCCTGGTCCTGGAGCAGCCCGGCGGACGCGTCCACCACCAGCTTCCCGAGGCGCGCGGCTTCGACGCCGCCGCGCAGGTTGACGCGGCTGCCGGCAAACTCGGCGCGCAGCGCGCTCTCGCCAAGTCCCAGCGTGGTGAAGCCCCGACCCGCGCTCACTGAGACATCGCCGCTGCGGCGGCGCAACTCGGCGAAGCCGGAGGCGGTCTCGGCCAGCGTGATGTTCCAGCGCCCGTCCAGCACCAGGTCCGAGCGCACCGGCGGCGCCTCGCCGCTGAGCGCCTCGGCCAGGCGCAGCAGGTTTGCCACCTGCAAGCCGTCGAGTTTGCCCTGCGTGCGGATGCGGCCATGATCGAACTCGAAACTGTCCACATTGACGCGGGCGCGCTCGAACTGCAGGCCGGCGGCGCCCAGCCGCACATGCTGGTCGGCCACCAGCAGCTGTGCAGGCGCTATCAGCCGCACATTGACGGTGCCGCGTTCTTCCAGGGTGCGGATGGTGCCGTTCCAGCCGGCCTGGCCCTGCCAGGCACCCTGCCCCGCCAGCGTCAGCTGCATCGGCTTGTCGTGCAGCGCGCCGGCCGTCTTCAGCTCGAAGCTGTGCCTGGCCTGGGTGCCGCTGAGTGTCACGTCGAGCGTGCGCAGCGTGGCAACCGGGCCGCGATAGTCGCGTGCGTTCAGTTGCAGCGCGAGCGTGCCATCCAGGCCCCCGCGCAGCTCCGCGCTGCCGCTGGCGCTGGCGACATGGTGCGGGCCCACCACCAGCGACTGGGCGCTATAGGTGCCCACGATTTCCGGCCGCGCCAGGGTGCCGGTGACGTCGGCATCGAGCTTGAGCACGCCGGCCACGCCGAACTTGAGCCGCTCGAGCTGCGGCGCGTCCACGTGCAGCTTCAGGCGGTCGCCGCGCGCGCCGAAACTGCCGCTGAGCTGAGCCTGGTTGCCGGCCATGTCAATCGTGGCCTGGCTCGGCAGCAGGCGCTCGCCGGCCAGGCGCAGCTTGCCCTCGCCGCGCATAGGCAGCCCCGCATAGACGCTGTCGCGCACCGAGAAATCGAGCCCCACGCGCAACTCCGGCGCAAGTGTCCCGCTGGCAGTGAAATCGGCATTGATGCGGCCGGGCGCCACCGTGGCGACGCGCGCGGGGTCGAAGTTGGTGAGCTTGCCCTTGAAGCTGAAGGGCTGCTCGTCCTTGAGCGAAAGCTTGCCCTCGGCGTTGAGCGTGCCCGAGCCGATGCCGGCGCGCAGCGCGGTCAGCGTCACTGCCTCGGCGTCCAGGCGCGCATCGGCGAACAGCTTGAACTCGCCGCCGGCAAGGTCCAGCGCCGCGCTCTGGCGGCCGGGCTCCAGCCGCAGGATCACCGGGCCGGACAAACGCACGCGCTTCAGGCTGCCATAGAGGGCTTGCGGGTCGAGGTTGCGCACGTCGAGGTCAAAGCCGCCGCGGCCCTCGTGCAGCGCGCCGCCGCCACGGATCTCGCCGCCACCGGCCAGTGCCACGCGCAGGTCGCGCACCGCCTGTGCCGTCTCGCTGACCTCGATGTGCCCCTGCACCGATTCCACCGGCAGGCGCTCGGCGTCGAGCTTGCCGGCGTCATGGTTGACGATGCGCACGTCGCCCGCTACCCGCAGGGGCGCCTCGTCGGTGGCGCCGGCGGGCTTTGCGCCGGCGGCGGAGGCGGGAACCGCCGATGCCGTTGCAACCGGGGCGCTGGCAGCCGCCGACGAGGATACCGCCGCCGCCGGTGCCGGTGCGCCCGCCCCGTCCACCGGCCGCAACTCGGCCTGCACGGACAGGTTGGCTTGCGGCGCCGAAGCGCTGAACAGGCGCGGATTGATATGCTCGCCGTTGACCACCACATGGGTGAACGGCACCTTGCCGAACGGCGTCAGGTCGGCCCCGGCGCGGCCGCGCATTCGATCGCCGCTGGCCTCGACTTCCGCGCGCAGGGCGGCGAGCGAGCCACGCATGCTGGCGCTGATGCTGAAGGACTCCTTCTCCCAGCTGCCCTCCAGCAGGCCCGCGCCGGTCAACGCGAAAGGCGCCTGGCCGGCGATCTGCGCATTGGCGGCGAGCTTGCCATACGGCGTGACCAGGTGTTCCACGCTGGCGCGATGGTGCTGCCCGTCGGAGTGCAGCGAACCCGCCAGATCGGCAAACACCATCTCGCTGGGCGTGGCCGGCGGCCCCTCCAGCAAGGCCAGGCGTGCCAGGGTGAGCGTATCCACGTCCACCGACAGCGGCAGCTCGAGCGACTTGGGCAGCGTCGCAGGCGCGCTGTCGGGCTGGGCCGGGGGCAAACGCAGCGTCACCGCACCGATGCGCAGCCATTTGACATGCAAGCGGGTCGGCGACCAGTTGAACGACCAGTCGCCATCGAGGCGGTCCACCGTCACGCGTGTCTCGCCGCTCGCGAACACCACATCGCGCAGGCGCAGGCCTTGGGCCACCGTGCCGCCCTCCAGCTTGCCGGACAAGGCGCCGTCGGACAGCCGCGTGGCCATTGACCACAGCTGGCGCGTACCCGCCTCGGTGCGCAGGGCCAGCGCCACGGCCGACAGCGCCGCCAGCAGCAGCACGAGCAACACCGCCACCAGCCACGCCAGCCAGAGCCAGACGCGCGCCCGGCGCGGACGCGCCGGTCCGGGTGCGCCAGCATCGCGGGCGGGAACGGGAGGCATGTCGGGGATACTCATGCGGCAAACGCCTTGCGGCTGCGTGGACGGGAGGCGCCGGCCTGCCGGCAGGGTCGCATCGCCATCAGAACGCAACTCCAAGTGATATATGCGGGCGGAACTGCGTCTCCTGGATGCCGTAGCCGATATCGAGCTGCACCGGCCCGACCGGGCTGCGCCAGCGCGCCCCGATACCCACGCCGTTGTAGAGCTTGACGCCCGTCAGGTTGTCGGTGGCGGTCCCCACGTCCCAGAAAACCGCGGCGCCCCAGTCGGGCAGGAACCAGTACTGGTATTCCAGGCTGGCAGTGCCGAGGTATTTGGCGGGCAGCACGCTGGCGCCGTCGCGCGTGCCGATCGACTGATAGCTGTAGCCCCGGATCGAATCGGTGCCGCCGGCGCGAAAGCGCAGCGAGGCCGGCACCTTGGTGACGTCGCCTCTGGTGATATCGGCGCCCAGTTCCAGCCGGGCCACCACCAGGTCGCGTTTGCCCACCGGGATGTACTGGCGGATACGGCCATAGACACGGAAGAAGGTCTCGTCGCTCAGCACGTGCTGGGCCGCCACGCCAACCTGCGTGTTGATGACATTGCCGCGGCGCGGGAACACCGGGTTGTCCACGTCGCGCCGCGTCCATGCGAAAGCCGGCACCAGCGCCCGGCTGAGCTGGTTCGGCTCGCCGAAGGGCTGCAGGTTGTCGTAGTAATAGTCCAGCGAGATGGTGGTGTCGTAATTCTCGCGCGAGCGGGAGCGCTTCAGGCCGGTGCGCAGGCTGGTCAGGTCGGTGCTTTCCAGGTCGATGGTGCGTTCGTAGCTGCTGTAGACGCTGTTGCGGTACGTCCTGCTATCGGGCGGCATGGCCATCTCGGCGAAAACGTACTGGCGTTTTTGCTCGATGCGTGCCTGCGAGTCGAACACCCAGGCACGGTTGAACAGGTTGTAATAGGAATAGCGGCCTTCGACCTGGGCGCCGGTATCGGTGGTGTAGCCCACGCCGCTCGAGAGCCGGTTGACGGGATACTCGCGCACGCGCACATACACCGGCACGGTGACCTTGTCGGCGTTCATGTCGACCTTTGGCTCGGCGTCGCTGGCCGTGCCCGCCTCGGTCACCTTGCCCTGATCCGTCGACTCCTGCTGGCCCAGGTCGATCTGCACGTTGGAAAAATAGGGCTGGTTCTGGATTGCCCGCTGGAATTCCAGCAGGCGCTCCACGCGGTACGGCTCGCCCTCGTACAGCGGATTGACGTTGCGGATGATCTGCTCGGGATAACGCCGCAACCCGCTGATCTTCAGCGGTCCCATGCGGTATGCCGGGCCGCTGGCAAAACGCGCGCTGAGGTCCGCCGCATGTTCGTCCGGCTCGACGCGCGCCTGCGAGCCGGTCATGCGGGCGCCGTAGTAGGTATGGCTCTGCAACTCCACCAGGGCGTCCTCCTTGGCCTTGGACCAGTCCGCCTGCCGGAACGGCTCGCCCACCGGCAGGCCCCATTTGGCCCGGATTTCGGCAATCTGCTCCGGCGACTGGGTGGCGGCGGGGCCGCTCACGCTAACGTCGACCGCACGGATCACGGTGCGCGCGCCAGGGTCCACCGTGATGGTCACGGTGCGCTTATCGCCGCTGCCTTCCACCTTGGCGGTGGTCTGCGGATCGAAATAGCCTTCGGTGGAGGTGAACTGGCGGACCTGCTCGCCAACCGTCTCGACCATGTAGTTGAACTGGTCCGGCGAGATGTCGTCGCGCGCGCTGTAGCGTGACAGGTCCAGGTGGTCTTGCAGGATTTCCTTGATCGCCTTGGGCGCCTCCACCTCGACCTTGTAGGCGGCAGCGGCCGGCCCCGCGGACAGCGCCAGGGCCGCCAGCAACGGACACGCCAGGCGGCGCAGCGCGGCCGCCGCCCCCGGCTCTGCGCCGGAGGCGGCGACAAAGCCGGCGGGCCTGGTACGCGGGGACCCTGGATCCATCCTCATCGATTGGTGCACGTCACGCAAAGTCGATATTTGACCACACCCGGGCGGCCAGCCTGCCCGATGGCGCCAAAAAGACCACCCCCGGGCGGCCGCGCATCAGGGGTGTGGGATCAAAATGGCGGAATCGCGTGCAATCCCGTTACTGACCCTGCCAATACGGTAAAATCCGGGCTCGTTCGACAATTCCCCACTGTTTCCCGTCATGGCTCTCTACGAATCGGATATCACCCAGTTCCTGAAGTCGCTCAAGGATGAGCGCCCTTCCCTCGAAGCGGAACAACGCCAGGGCCGCGCCCTGCTGTGGGACAAGAGCCCGATCAATCTCGAAGAACGTGCCCGCGCCGACGCCTCCCGCGTGGCGCAGAAGCCTTACGTCTATTCGCTGGACTGAAGCCGTACCCGCCCCCTCGAGCGCCCGCCCCTAGATGAACCAGAGCGAGCAGGACAAGCTGAAGCCGCCGATCGAGCTGCCCAGCGTGGCACCCGGACAGGACTCCACGCCGGCCGCCGTCGACGGCATGGCCTTCGCGCGCCTGTATGGCGAGCCGCTGTTCAAGCTGCCCCAGGACCTGTACATCCCGCCGGATGCGCTGGAAATCTTCCTGGAAGCGTTCGAAGGGCCGCTGGACCTGCTGCTCTACCTGATCCGCAGGCAGAACTTCAACGTCCTCGATATCCCGATGGCGCAAGTGACGCGCCAGTACCTCACGTATATCGACCAGATCCGCAAGAGCAATCTTGAGCTGGCGGCCGAGTACCTGCTGATGGCGGCCATGCTG